>NZ_QHLL01000004.1 GCF_006864535.1 Campylobacter sp. MIT 12-8780 | reverse complement strand
TTGTCCGTCTTTAGCGTGATTGATAACGACTAGGGCTTCTTCAACGAGCTTGGCGTCTTTTTCTATGTTGTTGCCTGTTCGTTTGATGTTTTCGTTGATGGTTGTAGCCATTTGTCCAAATTCATCTTTACTCTTAAACACAAGAGGTTTTGGGGCTTGTTTGTTTTCATGGTTGAGGTATTGGAAAAAGTGTAAGAGTAGTTTTTGTATCTCTTGCACTGGGGAAATGAATTTCTTAATGATATACACCAAAATAACTATACCAAGTATAAGCATGATTAAATTGATAGCAAGACTAGTAAGAGCGTTTTTATTTACAGCATCGGTATAATCACTATGCAAGGCACTTGCTACTATAGTCCAACAAAAGGAAACTGCCTATAAAAGCCTACTCTATCTTTACCTTCTGTATCTATGTATGAGAAAAAGCCTTCTTTTGCACTTTTTAAATGTTCTTGAAGAGCGATTTCTTGTGGGTATAACTCTTGATGAGCGACGATTTCAGGGTTTTTGTGTGAAAAAATACGTCCGGTATTGTCTGTGATATAGATATCAAGGCTTGGAAATTCTGGTCTTTCAAAATTTTTAAATCTTTCTTGAAAATCACTTACATACACATCAGCTGCGATAACACCTATAAAAACACCATCTTTTATCAAAGGATAAGTTACTGTTGCAAGTTGTTTGCCTTTATTTGTGCCAGCTGCAGAGGTATAAACAGGTGTTACTATACTTTGTTTTTTCTCTTTGGTTTCTTGATACCAAGGACGTTGTCTTATATCTATGCCGAGTTGATCGTAATTATGCGGATCGGGGTTTTCAACTCCGTATTCTTCAAGCAAAATATTTCCGCTATCTTCATACACCACAATAAAGCTTGGGTATTTAACCAAATCCGCAGCTATTCTTAAAACTTTTCTTTGTTCATTTATATCATTAGTTTTTAAAATCGCATCACTTGCAACTTTTAGGTGCTGGATTGCTTCTATATTCATTGTAATATTAATCGTAGTATAAGATGCACTAAGGGCTAAATTTTGGATACTTGAATACAAAGAAGTAACTTCTTCAGAAGTCTTTTTATAGCTATAAATCGCATTTGCGATCATAATAACAGCAAAGATCAAAACAACGATCAATGAAAGCTTTGCGATAATACTATTTTTCATAATTTTTCCTTTTTGATAAAAGCTAGCTCTGCCATTGTAGCAAGAACAAACTTAATTAATCTTTAATAAAATAATCCCCATCAAAGCTGATAAGAGAGTATTGCCTTTCCTCGCCCAAACTTTGCTTTAGCTCATCTATGCTTAAAAAGCTTAAAGTATCAGCACCTATATATTCACGCACTTCTTGGGCATTTTTGTTTGCGCTGATAAGCTCTTCAAAGGTTGGTGTATCTATGCCGTAAAGATCAGGGAATTTAATCTCAGGACAAGCCACTGCAAAATGAATGGTTTTTGCCCCAGCATTTCTTAGCAAAGAAATGATCTTTTTAGAAGTTGTTCCACGCACTATACTATCATCAACGACGACGATTTCTTTGCCTTCAAGGACTTTATGCATGGGATTGAGTTTGAGTTTGACTTTGAGATTTCTTAGCTCTTGAGTTGGTTCTATAAAGGTGCGTCCTACATAGTGATTTCTTACTATAGCCATTTCAAGAGGGATTTTTAAGCGACTTGCAAAACCTAAAGCTGCACTGACTCCACTATCTGGCACAGGCACGACAAAATCAGCTTTGTGCTTAAATTTATCTGCTAGAATTTCACCCATCTTTTTACGCATTTCATATACGCTTTTTCCCTCAACTATGCTATCAGGACGCGCAAAATAAATATACTCAAAAGCACAAATTCTAGGCTCAGGCTTAAAAAGTTCTATACTTTCAAACTCATCTTTTCCAAGCGTAAAGATAAGCATTTCGCCCGGTTTTATATCTCTTATAAACTCAGCTTCTATCAAGTCAAAAGCACAGCTTTCACTAGCTACTATATAGCCTCCATCTTTAAGTTTTGCAAGGCTTAAAGGACGCACGCCAAAACGATCCCTTACCACAAAAAGCTTATCTTTACTTGCTAGCACAAAGCAATACGCTCCTACGCAGTCTTTTAAGCTTTCTATAAACCTCTCTTTTAAATTTGGCTTTTTGCTTCTTGCGATAAGATGGATCACATTTTCAGTATCCATATTTGAGCGAAAAATCGCACCTTCATTGATAAGTCTTGTCCTTACTTCGTCTTTATTTACAAGGTTGCCATTATGTGCAAGAGCGATTTGTCCTAGCATACAGCTTGCCGCTATGGGCTGAGCATCAGCCAAAGATGCACTTCCAGCTGTAGAATAGCGGTTGTGTCCGATTGCTAGCTCACCTTGAAGTGAGGCGAGATTGGCTTCATTAAAGATAGTATTAACTTCGCCTTTTCCTTTTAAGGTTTGTAAATTTTTACCATCGCTCACGCTAATACCACTTGCTTCTTGTCCGCGATGCTGCATAGCAAAAAGAGCATAATACGCATATAAACTTGCTTGTTTTGAATTAATCACACCGACTATAGCACACATTTTAAATTCCTAAAAAATCATTGATTGAATAAAAGCCATTTTTTTGAACCACAAGCCATTTTGCGATTTTAATGGCTCCTTTTGCAAAGGTTGCTCTTGAAGTAGCCACATGGCTAAGCTCTAAAAACTCGCCCTCTTCATAAAAACCTATGGTATGCTTGCCAACTATATCCCCGCCTCTTAAGCTCATCACACCGATCTCATCAGCCTTTCGCTCGCCTATAAGTCCATCTCTGCCACTTACTCGCACCTTGTTTAAGTCTAAATTTCTAGCATTTGCAAGCCCTTGAGCTAAAGTCATAGCTGTGCCACTTGGAGCGTCTTTTTTGTGGCGGTGGTGCATTTCCACAAGCTCTATATCAAAGCCTTTTAGCATACAAGCAGCTTTTTGAGCAAGGTGGTTAAGCACGGCTACACCAAGGCTCATATTGCTTGCATAAAATACAGGCATTGTAAGGCTAAGTTCTTTCATCAAAGTAAAGCTTGTTTCATCAAGTCCGGTTGTGCCTATAACTAAGGGTTTGGGATTGTTTTTAGCATATGAAAGGAGAGTAAAACAGGCTTGTGGTGTTGAAAAATCAATAATGACTTGAGTTTCATCAAAAAAAGTCTTAAGCTCATCGCCTTTGTCAAATTCACTAGCTTTAAAGTCCTTTTCATCTTCTAAGCACAAAAGGATTTGCTTACCCATGCGTCCTTTTGCCCCATAAATGCCTATATTTGTCATCATTTATCCTTTTAAAGCTTAAATTCTAGTCTTTTTTAAATTAAAAAGTGATAAAATTTGTAAGGAATTTAGGTTTTAAAAAAGTATTTTGTCGTGTAAAAAAAGTATTTTAAGCCCTTGATTTAGGGCTTAAAATTTAGTGTAAGCTTTCTATATAAGCTAAAGCTGAAAGTGCAGCTATAGCTCCATCGCCTGCAGCACAAATAACTTGTTTTGGTGCGTCTTGTCTTAAATCTCCAGCTGCAAAAAGCCCGGCTATATTTGTTTGCATTTTGAGATTGACTTTGACTTGTCCGCCCTCGCACATATCGCATAAAAAGCTTCCATTGTCTTGTTTTAAAATTTCATTTCTCACATCTAAGCCTACAAAGGTAAAGATCCCCGGCACATTCAAATCCCTTATAGAGCCATCTTTAAGCTTGACTTTTACGCCACAAACGCCTTTTTGATCTCCATATACTTCATCTATGCTTGCCTCAGTGATAAGCTCGATTTTTGTATTTTGTTTAACTTTTTCAGTGGTGCTTGGAGCGGCTCTAAATTCAGCTCTTCTGTGGATTAGATATACCTTAGAACAAATATTTGCAAGGTATAATGCCTCTTCAAGTGCGGTATCTCCACCGCCTAAAACAACCACTTCTTTACCTTTATAAAAAAAGCCATCACAAGTTGCGCAAGTGCTTACACCTTTGCCAAAAAACTCATTCTCGCCCTTAAAACCAGCTTTTTTAGGAGCTGAACCAGTGCAAACGATGACTGCTTTTGCCTGCTCGCTTTTTCCGCCCTCAAGCTTAATCGTAAAGGTGTTATCAGCGTTTTTGCTGATTTGTTCTACAGCTATCATTTCATGCTTTAAGCCAAAGCGCATACATTGTTCATTCCAAGGCTCCATAAACGACATTCCATCCATTACTTGAGCAACGCCGGGATAGTTTTCTATCTCAGAACTTGAGGTAATTTGTCCGCCGGGCATGCCCTTTTCAAACATAACTACATTTTTAAGTCCGCCTCTTGTTGCATAAAGTCCAGCACTGAGTCCAGCTGGTCCTCCACCGATAATCGCTAAATCTAACATTATTTTCTCCTTGTTTTTTTGACAATATAATAGTAAATTTTTTCTTAATATTTGTTAATAAAAATTATTATTTAGAAAAAATGTAAAGATAAGAAAAAAGGCTTAAGAAAGCAAAGCCACAAAAAAGTGGCTTTTAACTTAAAGTAAAGAGTTGAGTTTATCAGCGATGGCTTGTTTTGATTGAGCGCCAATAAGCTGATCAACGACTTGTCCGTCTTTTAAAAAGATAAGTGTTGGTATAGAGCGGACATCAAATTGTTCTGAAAGCTCGCGTTCTTCGTCTGTATTGACTTTGCAAATTTTAGCTTTGCCTTCAAAATCTTCAGCAAGCTGATCAATGACTGGTGAAAGCATTTTACAAGGTCCGCACCAAGGCGCCCAAAAATCAACTAAAGCTACACCGCTTTTAGCTTCCGCAAAATTGCTTGAATTAAGTTCAATGTATTTTCCCATTTGTTTTCTCCTAAAAATTTTTGTGTTATTGTAAGCTAAAAAAGTAAAATTTTTCCTTAAAAACTTATATTTTCTCTAAAATCTATGGCGTTTGATTTGACGCAAAGCAAATCGATTTGAAAATCACTGATAAAGCCTTGCTGCAAGAAATAAAAATCAATAGCCTTTAGTAACTTTTCATACTTTTTTTGATGAAGTCTGTATGCAACCTCATAATCTCCTTGCGTGCTTTTTACCTCGATAAAGTGTAAAATTTCATCTTTTTTTGCGATGATGTCAAGTTCGCCAAATTTAGAGTGAAAATTGCGCTGTAATATAACAAAGCCTTGTTTTTTAAGATAAGCGCAAGCCTTATCCTCGCCTAAAATCCCACTTAGATACTCTTTAAGCCCCATTTAGCTTTGAATTCTCATCATAAAAGGCTTAGCTTTGATAAAATCTTGTTTTTCAAGTGTGCTTAAAAGGGTTTGAATGCTTTTTTCATAAGTATGATGTGTGGTAAAAAAAAGTGTGCTGTGATCTACTTTTGACTTTGGCTTTTGCAAAAAGCTGTCAATTGAAATTTGATTTTCACTCATAAGTTGAGTGATTTTTGATAAAACGCCGATTTTATCTTCAACCTTAAGGCGAAGGTAGTATTTGGTATAAATTTCATCTTGAGGCACGAGAGTATAAGGAATTTGACGCTCAAAGCCTAGCATTGAAGTTTTTGATCGAGTTCTTGCACAATCAATCAAATCAGAAATCACCGCACTAGCCGTTGCCTTTCCACCAGCTCCAGCACCATAATAAAGGCTATCTTCGAGCATATCGCCTTTGATATTAATAGCATTCATCACGCCATTTACCTTAGCTAAGAGCCTATTTTTATCAAGCATAGCAGGATGTACTCTAAGCTCAACCTTATCATTTTGTGCCCTAGCTATGCCAAGAAGTTTGATCGTAAAGTCAAATTCTCTTGCAAAATACATATCCTCGCTTGAAATTTCATAAATGCCTTGTATTAAAATATCTTCTGGCTTATGTTTAAGCCCATAAGCAAGGCTGGCTAGGATTAAAAGCTTATGCGCTGCATCAATGCCTTTTATATCAAAGCTAGGATCAGCCTCAGCATAGCCTAAATTTTGGGCTTGTTTTAGGGCTTCATCAAAGCTGCAGTTTTTTTCATTCATAGAACTTAAGATGAAATTGCTTGTGCCATTTAAAATGCCTTCTATACCTAAAATTTGGTTTGCACTTAAGCCTTCTTTGAGAATTTTAATGATAGGAATTCCTCCTGCAACGCTAGCTTCATAGCCAAAAAAGGCATTTTTAGCAAGCTCTTCAAGCTCATAGCGATGATAAGCAAGCATGGCTTTGTTTGCGCTTACAACAGCTTTTCCTTGCTTTAAAAGCTTTGAGATGATAGCAAAAGGCTCATCAACCCCACCCATAAGCTCGACAAAAATGTCTACATCATCACGCTTTAAAATCTCATTTATATCTTGCACTACAGGCACTAAGGCATTTGCTTTAGCACTTCTAGCTAGAGCTATGACAGGTTTTAGCTCCTTACCACATCTTGCTTTGATAAGCTCTTTATTTTGTATCAAAGCTTCACAAACTGCTGAGCCAACCGTGCCATAGCCTAAGATCGCTATATTCATATTTTATTCACTTTTGAGGTATTTTTTGATATTTCTTGCAGCTTGGCGAATTCTGTTTTCATTTTCTATCAAGGCTATACGCACATATTCATCACCTGCTTCTCCAAAACCAATGCCCGGACTTACCGCCACACCAGCATTTTGTAAGAGTTGTTTTGAAAACTCTAGGCTTTTAAGATGAGCTTTACTTTGCGGAAGTTTTGCCCACACAAACATACTTGCACGGGATTTTTTTAAACTCCAGCCTGCATTTTCAAAAGCGTCTATTAAAACATCAAGTCTTTTTGTATAGGTGTTTTTAATCTCTTCTATACAAGTTTGATCCCCATCAAGTGCTATAGTTGCTGCTACTTGTATAGGTGTATACATACCATAATCAAACCAAGATTTAATCTTTTTAAGTGCGGCTATAAGACGTTTATTACCCACGACAAAGCCCACACGCCAGCCAGCCATATTGTAAGTTTTTGAAAGTGTATAAGCTTCAACTGCTACGTCTTTAGCGCCCTCAACCTCAAGAATAGAAGGCGTTTTATAATCCCCAAAAGCAAGCTCAGCATAAGCAATATCTGAGATGATATAAAAACGTTCTTTTTTTGCCATAGCCACAAGCCTTTCATAAAAGCTTTTTTCAGCTGTTATAGTGGTAGGATTGTGTGGGAAATTTACCACAAGGTATTTTGCACGTGGTATGCTTTCTTTTAAAGCTGTTTCAAGGCTAGCAAAGAATTTATTTTCATCAAGCTCAAATTGTTCATTATAATGAAGAGGCATTTTGGCTACATTGCCCCCAGCAATAATAAAGGCTTGAGTATGTATAGGATAAGCTGGATCAGGCACTATGGCTACATCGCCGGGATTGATGATAGCTCTTGCTAAATTTACAAAGCCTTCTTTACTACCCATAGTCGCTACTGCTTCAGTTTCTGGATCAAGTTCAACGCCGTATTTTCTTTTATACCAATTACAAATGGCAAGGCGAAGTTTGTAAATTCCAGCTGAAACTGAGTAGCCAGAAGTTTTGTCTTTGTTTGCGCTTTCACAGAGTTTATCGATGATATGCTGTGGGGTTTTGCCGTCTGGATTACCCATGGAAAAGTCTATGATGTCTTCTCCGGCTCTACGCGCTGCCATTTTGATGGCATTGACTTCTGCAAAAACATAATTTGGCAGCCTTTCTATGGTATTAAAGCGAATTTCTTCAAACATAGTCTTCTCCTTTATTTTGAAAGATAAATTTCAAGTCCTCTACGTATATTGTCTAAATTATAAGAATCTCCAACGATCGCATAAACAGCATTTGAAGGTATGGAGCTTGAAAAATTATTATTTTTTTCTTGACTTTCTAAATTTTCGATGAGCTTTAAATCTTTATCTACAAAGATGATCTTAGGAAACCAAGTATCAGCAGGACTTGCTTTAAGACTTATCGTGTTTGCTCCTTTAAGATCGATTATATAATCTTTCAAAGGGCGTCCTAATTTTGTGCTTTGATTAAGCATAACATTTGTATTTGTGCTGAGTTTTGCCCTTGAAAAATCAAGGCTATATTCATAGCTATAAGCTCCTGTTTTGCGGACATTTTCTATAAAAACGAAATTTTGTTTTAAAATCATATAAAAACTGCCCGGATCAAGGATATATCTTGACTCAACGCGAAGTTTATAAGTGCTAATATCAGTGCTTAAATCAAGCTGTATAGGAGTAAAATACACAAAACCTGCTTGATTTAAAGCATCATTAACAATCTTTAAAAACAAGATGTTTGAAGCCTTGCTCTTAAAGCTTAACTCAAGGCTTTGTGAGCTGGCTAAAGTAAGACTAAGCAAGGAATTTGTTTTGAGTATCCTTGAAATTTCGCTTAAATTTGCATAACCATTTTCATCAGTATAATCCCTGCCTTCAAACAAAAGCTTTAATTTTGCCTCTAAATTTGGATTTGCTATGATATTTTGAGCAAGCTCTAAGCTACTTATAGCAAATACCTTTGTGCTAAGAAGCATACCTAAAATCAAAACTTTTGCAAACAACCTTACCATTCTTTACCCCTGTTATGGCTCATAAATTCAGCCAAAGAAATACTTTTAATCTTACCATTTTGTACCAAAAAACGTTTTGAAGTGCCAGCTGGAAATTTTTGCTCCTTGCCTTCATCATCAATAAGCGTTAGTGCGGTTGCTCCGATTAAAAGGAGTTGGTTTTTATTAAGATCAACTGAGAAATTATTTTCTGTGACTACAGCGCTTTTTGAATTTGAGTCAAGATCGATAAAGCCAACCCAAACCTTACCAGAAGTGCTAAAAATCGCTTCTTTTTGACTTACATTTTCATTAACAATGGGCTGAGTTTGAGCGGTATTTTGTAAGTTGATACTTGAAGTTTCATTATTTGAGCTTGTGTTTTGTTCGCTTTTTTCTTGCTCGTTTGTTCTGCTTTTTGTTTCGGTATTTTCTTCGCTTGTGTTTTGCTCGCTTTCGCTTTCATTTAAGCTTACTTCTTTGCTATCTGTGTTTTTGACATTATTTTGTGCTTCATCGATGATTTGCACCACAGAAGAGCTTGAGTTTTGCGTAATTTGCTCGCTACTTGTGCCAAATTTAAACCAGCCGTATTGATAGATAAACCAGCCAAGTGCGACGATGATGATAAGAGCTAAAAACCATATCCAAAAGCTTGATGATTTGTGTGAATAAGCATCAAGCTTTGGTGGAACGCCACTTTGCTGAGAAATCACCTTATCTTCATTCGTCTCGCTTTCATTTAAAAAGGCATTGTATTCTTCAAGAAAAAGGGTGAAATCAAGATCATATTCACGACTTAGGATTTTTAGAAAGCCTTTGACATTAAAGCGACTTAGCTTTTTGAAGTCTTTTTCAAGCAAAGCTTCTAAAAAAGCCATTTCTATCTGTGTTCTTTGAGAGACCTCTTTGAGGTTTAAATTTTCTAAGTTATTCATTTACCATCCTATCACAAAGTATTGCAAAAGCAGCACTCACATTGAGGCTGTCAAATTCACTTTTCATTTTTATACCTACACTTTCATCGCATTTTTTTATGACTTTTTGAGTCAAACCAAAACCCTCACTTCCCATAATCAAAACCTTTTTATCTTTTGTTTTAAGCGAACAAATGTCCTTGCCATCTTTATCACTTGCATACAGATAAAAACCAAGCTGTTTAAGCTCATTTAAGGCGCTTAAACCATCTTGCACTAGTGTTATTTTCATATCCATTGCTGCACCTGCACTTGTGCGGATAATGCCTTCAATGCCTACACTTGAACCAACTATAAGCAAACTCTTCACCCCAAAAACATAAGCCGTTCTTGCGATAGAGCCTATATTTCCAACATCACTAATACCATAAAGCATAACGATAAATTCATCTTTTTTAAGCTCGTGAAAAGGCGTAAAAGTAAAGTCTTTTACTCTCATCAAAAAACCTTGATGATTGCCACCTTTTGCCAAAGCTTGTGCGGCTTTAAAATCAAGCTTTTTAATCTTCACGCCACTTTGAGCGATTTTTGTAAAGCTTGCTTTGTCGCATTCTTTGGCTAAAAAAAGCTCTTCAATCTGCTCTTTATGCCTTGCAAGAACATAAAAAAAGATTTGTTTTCCGTAAATTATCATCGCTCATTCTACCTTATTTTGACTTAAAAGCAGTTTGTTATAAAGCTCTTTTGCATTTTTTTGAGTGATTTTTGCTAAAAGTTTGCTTTTTTCTTTTAAGGAAATATCAAGAGCTAAGATATCACTCTCATTTAAAGTGCTTCTGGCAAAATTTGTTTCTTTGTTTGCGTCAATAACCAGCACCCATTCGCCATTTAAATTTTCGTTTTGAAGTATGTTTAAAAGCTCTTGTGCTGAAGCTTTGAATTTTTTTTCAAATTTTTTGCTGATTTCTTTAATGATAAAGATTATTCTTTGTGGATCAAGCAAGGCTAAGCTTTCAAGCAAAGCTAAAACGCGAGTTGGGGCTTCATAAACTATACTCACAAAAGGATTTAAAAGCAAATTTTCAAGCTCATTTTGTCGTTGCTTACCTTTGTTGCTTAAAAAACCCATAAAGATAAATTCTTTCACCCCAAAACCACTTGCTGCAAATGCAGTAATAGCAGCATTTGCTCCGGGTAAAACCTCATAAGCTATATTATTTTTCAACGCAAAATCGACTAAAACACTGCCCGGATCACTCACGCAAGGCATACCCGCATCGCTCATAAAAATAATATCTTGTTTAAAAAAATCAGCATTTAAAGAAGCAAGCACTTCTTTTTCGTTATGGCTATGAAAGGAGATAAATTCTTTGTTTTCAAAACAAAGCTCGAATTTTTGGCTTAGCAAATGAAGCAAGGATTTACAAACCCTTGTATCTTCACAAAGCACGATTTTACAAGTCTTTAAAAGCTCTATCGCCCGATAAGAAATATCAGCTAAGTTGCCTATGGGCGTGGGGATAAGATAGAGCATAAAAAGGCTTATTGCATAGCGTATTTTTTCTTAAATTTCTCTACACGACCTGCCGCATCGACGATTTTTTCACTACCGGTAAAGAAAGGATGGCAGTTTGAACAAATATCAACGCGAATTTCAGCCTTGTTTGACTTTGTTGTAAAGCTGTTTCCGCACGCACAAGTTACTTTGCATTCTACAAATTCTGGGTGTATGTCTTTTTTCATCATTAATGCCTTTGAAAAATTATTTTGAAAATAAACGCAGATTATACCCAAAATAAAATAAATTTAAACTAAAATCTTAAAAAGCCTTTAATTTTATAAAAATTTAAACTTATTTTTAAAAAGCTTTAAGATAAAATATCTTTAATCTATGAAATTTAGCCCAAACTTAAATTCGCAAGCACGCTTATAGCCGCACTTTGACTTTTGAGGATATAAGGGTGTGTGAGCTTTACTTTTTTTGCAAAAAGTTCTCTTTCTCGCTGAGAAAATCCCCCTTCTGCACCAATGAAAAAAATTTCTTTTTTATAATCACTAAAGCTTTTTAACTCCTCTCCTTCAAAATCAAGCAAAATAGCCCCAGCATAAGCCTTTTTAAACTCATCACTACTCTTAAAAACTGAAATTTTCATTAAACTTGCCCGCCCGCACTGCTCGCAAGAAGCAATCAAAATTCGCCTCAAACGTCCTAAATCAAGTTTAAAATTGCGTTGAGAAAAATCAGCATACACAAGTAAAAGTTCTTCTAAACCAAGTTCGTTTAAAATGGGTAGAGTTTTTTCAAGCACGCCTGTATCAATCATAGCTAAAGCAAGCCTTATACCACTTGAAAATTCCGGCTTTTCTTCGCTTTTTTTCAGCTCAAGCACAGCGTGTTTTTTATCAAATTCACAAATTGTATATTCATACAAAAAAATATCGTTTAAATTCCTAAGTTTTAGGCTTTCATTTAGTTTTGCTCTTCTTGCTTTAAGGTGTAAAAAAGCTTCATTTTCTAGGCAAATACGAGCTTCGCCGGCTTTTTCATGATATAAAAACTGCATAATATCGTTGATATAAATATGGCACAGTGAGTAAAAAAAGCGTGACAAGCAAGATAAAAAAACTCCACGCCCTAAAACCTTGATAACGTCTTTTTTGTCTTGCTTTTTTGAAGCGGTTAAATTGAAAGATATTCAAAGCGACGATAAGACACCAGCTAGCAAGCATTAAGCCGTGAAAAAAACTAAATTCAAAGCTTTTTAAAGCCAAAAGCAAAGAGCCGGTAAAAAAAACTATACTTAAAAAAAGATAATACACCGGCAAAAAAAGCCGAATGCGTCTTATAAAATAAAACTCTGTCCTAAAGCTACTTTGCGTTAAAAACAAATAAAAAACCATCAAAAATCCACTCGCATAAAGGCTATATATATGAAAAGCAAGCACGAGATCATAGATTTGCATACACTGCTCCGCTTTTAAATTCCTTAAATTTAAGCTCAAAGCTTAGATCATCTTGCACCGGCAAAGGCACATTAGTATCATTGACTTCGCTTTTTTCATCATCTTGCTCGATAAGTATGTTTGTATCATTGAACTTTGGCGTGATTTTTTCACTTTTATCTTCGCCACAAGCGATAAAAAAACAAAGTAACAATAAAATCCAAAGCTGTTTATAACTTTTCATCAAAGCTCCTTTTTGTTGATAAATTCATACTCGCCTTTGAGTTTTTCAAAAAAAAGCCCATCGTCCCAATCGCTTTGAATTTCTTTTGAAAACTCGATCTCATCAAGCTTTATAGGCGGTAAATGCTCGCTGTAAGCATCTTCTTTAAAGCCTTGTGCGTAACCGCTTCGTGTTTCATGCACGATAATGCTTTGCAAATTTACGCCTTTTTCGCCATTTTGCATTTTTGTTTTTGAAAGCAAGGTATCAATCAGCACAAAAAATACACGACAAAAATTCTCCGCACTTGCATTTACACCCAAGCTCACCCAACGTTTAGAATGCTTTTTCATATCTTTTAAATACGCCTCATCGTCATCTTTAAAAAGCGTGATAGCATGATCAAAGCTATCGATGATCTGACGAATTTCTTGTTTTAAAAGCCCAAAATCATACACCATACCAGCATTATCTAAAAACTTGCTTTCAAGCAAAACTTCTACCTTATAAGAATGCCCGTGAATGCTCGTTTTGCACCGCTTTGAAGTGCAAAATCTAACGATGTGTGCGTTTTCAAACTCAAATAATTTTCGTATAATCATACGCCTTCTTTTTCTCCCCAAAGCCTGATGTGAATTCTATCTGAATAATTATAGCCATTTTTTATGCAAAATTCAGCAATTTTTAAAGCATTAGTTTTAAGCTCAAGCTCATTATGCCCCATAGGCATACAAAAAACCTCAGCTTTGGCTTTTTCAAGTATGTATTCTATCTCCTCATAAGCCTTATTTGAAACGATCATCTTTTCATCTAAAACAAATTTATAAAAACTCATCTTAGCATTTGAAATGATCGCTTGTATAGCCTCAAAATGAAGTCGTTCTTTTTGGCTTAAACCGCTATTACTAAGCTTTACGCCCATAGCAAAAATGCAGTTTTTATAAAGTGGAAATTTATCAAAATCAATAAAAATACTCGCATTTGTCTCAAAATGCACCTCAAAACCACTCTCAAGCAAAGCCTTGATAAAGCTGATAAATTCAGCACTTTGATGATGAAGCAAGGGCTCGCCTCCTGTGATAATGATGATAGGTTTTTTATCTTGAATAAGTGTTGAAATTGTATCTAAAAGCTCTTTAGCACTTAAGTCTTGATAAGAGTTTTTAAATTCTTTTGTCCAAACAGCGCGTAAGGTATCACAGCCCACAAGGATTTTATCTTGCATTTGTTTTTTTACTCCAAAACCAAAGCAGTTAAAATTACAGCCCGCAAAACGCACAAACAAAGCTAAGTTCCCAGCAAATTTACCCTCACCTTGTATGCTTAAAAAATACTCTACAATCTGCAAAACATCGCCCTTTTTTAAAAAAATAAAAACATAATTATAACCTAAGATACAACAAAATGTATCGTTAAAAAGCGATGAAATTTATTTTTGATTGTTTAAATCAAAATTTAGTTTTCTTGCTATATAATTTTAATAATATTTTTTAAAATATTTATTGAAAAATTAAAAAGGTATATTTTATGGAATTTTTAAAGGCTCATATTGATTGGATTATCTTAGGAATTCTTGGGATAATGGCTTTTTTAGCACTTTGGTGCGTGATCGAACGACTGCTTTTTTTTAGAAAGATTAATATGAGCGAATATCAAAATCAGCAGGAATTTGATAATGCTTTGAGCGAAAATTTAACAACCTTATATATCATTTATTCAAATGCACCTTATATAGGACTTTTAGGAACGGTTATTGGGATTATGGTGGTGTTTTATGATATGGGGCTTTCAGGCAATATCGATGTAAAATCCATAGTCGTAGGGCTTTCTTTAGCCTTAAAAGCTACGGCTTTGGGGCTTTTAGTGGCTATCCCTTCTTTGATGGCGTATAATGCCTTGCTTCGTAAAATTTCAATTTTAAGCTCACATTATCAAAACAAAGACGCAAAAAATGATTAAAGTGCCTAAAAACGAGGGTTTAAACATAGTGCCTTTTATAGACATTATGCTTGTTTTGCTTGCTATTGTTTTAAGTATTTCAACTTTTATCGCTCACGGACAGATCAAAGTTGAGCTTCCAAAGTCTGAATTTGCCACTTCTGCAAATGATGATAAGGAAAAATTTCTCATCGCTATCGATGAAGAAAATTCATTTTATCTTGATGATAAGCCTATTAGTTTAGAAAGCTTAGAACAAGAGCTTAACAAGCTTGATAAAAAAACCCTTGTCGAGCTTAAAGCTGATAAAGACGCCAAATTTGAAAGCTTTATACAAATCATTGATTTGCTTAAGGGCAAAGAACACGAGAATTTCCAAATCATCACAGAAAGGCAAACAAGATGAAAAGCACGCAAAAACAAGCCTTTGTTTTAACCTGTCTTATATTTTCGCCACTTTTTCTTTTCGCTGTGCTAGGTGATCCTTTTAAAAGCGAGATCAAAGGCGATGATCGTGTTACTTTAGTGATGAGTCAATTTATCGCACAAGGACAAACCAATCAAGTCGGCGAAGCCAATACCCCACCCGCACCAGAAGAAGACAAACCAAAAGAACGCAAGAAAGAACATAAAAAAGAGCAAAAAAAGAGAGAAATTCACAAACACGCTAGAAAAAGTATAAAAGAAAAACCTCAAGAAGAGCTTACTAAAGCTTCAGCTCCAGCAGGTGGAGCCCAGATTGATAATAATGCGCCAACCCAAATTGGCACACTTGCTTTTGGCAAAGATGACAATCCTTTTTTAAGAGAGATCAAAAAAGCCATTGATGAAGCCGCAAGAAAGACTTATCCAAGACAAGCACGCAAAATGCGTTTAAGTGGTGAAGTGTTGCTTGAGTTTGTTTGGCTACATAATCAAACCCTTGATAAAGTAAGGATAGTCAAAAGTTCAGGACATGAAATTTTAGACTCAAATGTGCTTAAAGTGATCGCTAGGGCTGCTAAAAACTTCCCGCAATACGAAAAAAGCGTGCGAATTCAAATCCCTATCGTGTATAATCTCAAAGATTAAACAAAATCGCCCTCTTTCTTTTTCGTATTTTTATCTTTTAAGCCACTTTGCTAACTTTACCTTAATGATGATAAAATGAGTTGTTTGAGTGTTTTGCTCTCCTCTCTTTTTTAAACGATAAGTCAATGATGATTTGTCTTGCTTACCCTTTTTAGCTATAATTTCGCTTTCAAAAAGGGACAACCATGCAAGCAATCGATCTTGAAAAACACAGCATAGCTAAGCTTTATTTTAGGTATTTTATCCCTTCACTTTGTGCTATGCTTGCACTTTCTACTTATTCTACCATAGATGGCATTTTTGTGGGGCAAAAGCTTGGTAATGACGCTCTTGCTGCTGTTGGTATAGCATGGCCTGTTTTTCCTGTTTTAATTGCTTATGAGCTTTTATTTAGCATAGGCGCAGCAAGTTTAAGCTCTTATTATCTTGGTAAAAATGAGCCTGAAAAAGCAAGGTTGATCTTTAGCTCTGTGTTTTATTTTGCTTTGCTTAGTGGCTTAGTTTTAGGCTTTGTGTTCTTTCTCTTTTGTGATGAAATTGTGATCTTTCTTGGTGCAAGTCAAACCATAGCTCCTTTGGCTGCTGAGTATCTTGAAGTTATTTTTCTTGGTTCTTTTGTCATCGTTTTGCACCCCTTGCTTGATATTTTTGTGATGAATGATAAGCGTCCTGTTTTGGCTATGGTAGCGATGATTAGTGGGGCTTTAAGTAATGTTGTGATGAATTATTTTTTCATTTTTGTTTTTGAATGGGGGCTTTTTGGATCGGCTTTAGCGACGATTTTAGGGCATTTTATAGGCTTTTTGATCTTATTTTGGCATTTTATCTCAAAAAAGGGACAAATTTATTTTATCAAAGTCTTTCAATTTTTTACGCTTTTTAAATCCGCACAAAATGGCATAGCTCAAGCTAGTGCAGAGCTCAGCGCAAGCATTGTTATGCTTATAGCCAATCATATCTTAGGCTCTTTAGGAGGAGATAGAGCAATCGCTACATATAGCGTCGTGATGTATTCTGGTATAGTGCTATTTACAGCCTTGCTTTCAGCTTCACAAGCCGTGCAGCCAATAGCGAGCTTTAATTACGGCGCAAATGCATATGCAAGACTTGTTAAGATACTCCGCTTTGGCTGCGTGTTTAGCCTTATGCTTGGAAGTTTAATGTATGTTTTATCTTATCTTTTTAGCGAGCATTTAGTCATTTTGTTTTTACAAAAAAATGAATTTGGTGGCATTGATGAGGATTTTTTAGCTGGGTGTATAGAGGCGATGCGGATTTATTTTCTAGGCTTTATTTTAATCGGCTTTAATATGAGCGTAGCAAGCTTTTTTCAAAGCGTGCAAAAGCCTTTAAGCTCATTTATCGTCACTATATCTTATACTTTGGTTTTTGTGTGTATATTTTTTCTTATTTTGCCGAATTTTTTTGGTATAAAGGGTATATTTTTAAGCTATCCTTTGGCTGAGCTTTGTTCCTTTTTTGTAGCTTTGGCTGTGATCTTTTGGGCGTTTAAAAAAGGAAGCTTGAAGCAAAATAAGAATTTACAAGAAGCAAAGGCAGTATAAATATCTTAAAATAAATATTAAATTTAGCCCTCAGTTCTTACAATAAGGCTTTTTGGGAGTTTAAATTTTAAGATAAGCTCTTCTTCTTTTGCTCTCATTTGTCCTTGATCCGCTTCATGATCATAACCAAGCAAGTGTAAAAGTCCGTGCAAAAAAAGCAAAGCCAGCTCTTCTTGCTTGCTGTGTCCTAGCTTGCTAGCTGTTTGCTCGGCTAGTTCTGTGTTAATAACTATACTTCCAAGTGGTAAATTGAAATCAAACTCATCTAAAAGCGGAAAAGATAATACATCAGTGCTTTTATCAATCCCTCTTTGCTCGAAATTGATCTTTTTCATCGCTTCATTATCCACTAAAAGAAGTTCTATATCCTTAGTGCTTAGCTCATCAGCTAAAATTTGTAAAAAATCACAATCCATATCCTCTTGGCAAAGTATCATTGAATTCCTTTTGATAAAATAGCCTTTATTATATCAAAATCTTAAGGAAAATCGTGAAAAAAGCTTTATGTATCATCAGTGGAGGCATGGATAGCACAACTTGTGCGTATCTGGCAAAAAAAGAAGGTTTTGAGCTTGTGGCTTTGCATTTTGACTATGCTCAAAGAACGCAAGAAAAAGAAAGGGCTTGTTTTGAAGCAATTTGCGAGGATTTGGGTATAAGCTTAAACAATCGCTATATTTTAAATACTGATTTTATCAAGATTATAGGAGCAAATTCGCTTACTGATACTAATCTTGAGATACCTAAAAATGAATTTGGTGCAAATGAAACGCCAAATACTTATGTGCCTTTTAGGAATGGCATTTTTTTAAGTATAGCTGCAGCCTTAGCTGAAAAGCATGAATGCGAGGCGATTTTCATAGGCGTGGTTGAAGAAGATAGTAGCGGTTATGCTGATTGCACTGAAGCTTTTATCAAAAAAGCTGAAGCTTTTATCAACGAAGGCAGGGCTACAAAGCTAAAAACGCAGATAAAAACTCCCCTAATTCATCTTAAAAAAGCTGATATAGTCAAGCTTGCCTTAAAAGAAAAAGTGCCTTTAGAACTAACTTGGAGCTGTTATGAAAGACAAGATAAGGCTTGTGGGGCTTGTGATAGCTGTTTGTTGCGTTTAAAAGGCTTTAGCGAGGCTGGGCAAAAAGATAAGATAGAGTATATTTGATACTCGCTACAAATTTATATCAACTTTGTTTCATTCATAAAAAATGAATGCATATAAGTTAAAAGGATTTAAGCCCAAGTATTTAAAATACCATTGATCTTGCCTGCTTCATTAGCAGAATAAGCTTGTAAAAAAGTTGTTCTTAGCTCTTTCATCACTGCTTTAAGCTTGGCATAATCAAGTTGTGTTTGATCTGAGTTTTCATCTAAACCAAGATATTTTAGGCTTTTTTCTATAAATTCTTGCTCTTCTTTTTGCATAAGTTTATCAAAACTTGTTTTATCAAATTGAGCGTTTTCATCAAAAGCTTGAGGAAGAAATTCTTTTAAAAGTTTTTGTTCTTCTTTGCTAAGAGTGTTAAAATCCTCATTGTTTCTTAGCTTGTCCTTTATACTTTCTAATTTATCATCAATAACAGCCTTAGCACTTTCAAGCACATAATTAAGATAGTCAAAGTTAAGCTGTGCTTCTACTTTTTCTCTATTATCGTAGGCGTATTGTAAATTATCCTCGAGGGCTGTGATTATTTCTTCTTCACTAAAGGCTTCTTCGTAAACTATTTTTCCATCTAAATTTTTATCATTTTTTATAGTTTTATCAAGTTCAAGAGCTATGGTAGAAGCAGCAAATTTGCCATTTTCATAAAGTGTTTTATTTTTTTCTTTTAACCTGCTAAGTTTTGAGTAACTAACTATACTTTCCACAGAAACTGATAAAATTTCTGTTCCAACAAGCATAGCCAAGCTTTTATGCCCATAACCACTCCTTGTTTCATCAAGCTCGCTTTGCTCCAAAAAGCCATTTTTATCCGCATCAGCACTTAAATATCCTCTTGTATAAGCAATATCTCCATACCAACCAGAAACAAAACTTTCAGCCTCACCACTCAAGATATAAGCTTGTCCTATTTTAGATACATTTTCATTTCCAAAATTTTCTCTTAAGGTATTTAAACTTTCTTCGCTTAGAGCTGATTTAACAGCTGCTCCTGTAAGAGGATCCTTAAAATAAATGGTTTGAAGATGGCTTTGAGCATTGTTTACTTGAGAATTTGTATGTGAAGTATTTTCAAGCTTTTTTACCTCTTCTTCGCTTAAGCTTCCTGAGCTAAAATTTGATTTTAAAGAGTTATAAATAGTAGAACCCAAACCCTTTGAAACATCAAAAGTCGTATTTGCAAAATTGAGCTTAGTTGTATTGTTTTTCCCTGAATAATCAAGAACAGAACCTTTTAAATTCACTAAGCTCATTTTTATATCCTTTTTTACTCTTATTTTGCACTAAAATCGACAAAAAGCAAATAAAATGAAGTGTTTTTATATTTTATGAAGTTAAAAATTTGTAGTTTTTTAAGGTAGAGCTAAAAAAGCAAGCCAAAAGGCTTAAATTTGCTTTTTGATTTTACACTTAGGGCATTCTAAAAAAGTGCCTTTTTTAAGCTCTTTGATGATCATATAAGAGCCACATTCCTCGCATTTTTCATCGCTTGGCTTATAATTGCTGACAAATTTGCATTTTGGGTATTCACTACAACCATAAAATTTACCCCTCTTGCTAAAACGTTCAACAACCTCTCCTTTTTGACATTCAGGACAAATAATACCTGTGCCATTAGCCTTTTTTTGTGGGCTTTTGACTTGTTCTTTGTTTTCTAAATTTCTTGAGTATTTGCATTTTGGGAAATTTAAACACGCTACAAACTCCCCATATCTACCCTTACGGATAGCAAGCTCGCCCCCACACTGCGGGCAGCTTTCATCAAGCTTGATAAGGGTTTTTTGACTAGCGATTTTTGTCTTGCCTTCTTCTACTTTTCGCATAAAAGGATAGTAAAATTCTTTTAAGGTTTCTTGCCAATCTGCCTTTTTTTCAGCTATTTCATCAAGGGTATTTTCAAGTTTTGAGGTAAATTCAGCATCAACTATATCGCCAAAATGCTTTTCTAAAACCTCAACCACACTAAAAGCAACCTCACTTGGCACAAGCTGTTTTTTATCTATCTTTACATAATCACGACTTGTGAGTATAGAAATAGTCGGTGCATAAGTTGAAGGGCGTCCTATGCCTAGGCTTTCAAGCTTTTTTACAAGCCCAGCTTCAGAATAACGAGGTGGAGCCTCAGTAAGATGAGAACTCATATCAATTTTTTGAGTTTTTAGCGCTTGGTCTATTTTTAATTCTGGTAAAATTTTATCCTTATCCATATCCCCATATACTTTATAATACCCATCAAAAAGGATTTTGCGTCCGCTGATCTTAAACACAGCCTTATCACCACTTACAAAAACGCTTTGATTTGATGATATGGCAGGATTCATTTGACATGCTAAAAAGCGGTTATAGATCAAAGTATAAAGCCTAAGTTCATCTTTTTCAAGAAATTGTGCTGCAATTTGGGGAGTAAAGTTTAAATTCGTAGGACGTATAGCTTCATGGGCTTCTTGAGCGCCTTTTGACTTTGTGGCATACGCTAAAGGTTTGGCTGGTAAATAAGCCTTTGAATAGTTTTTTTCTATAAATTCCCTTGCACTTTGCACGGCTTCTTTAGCTAAATTTAAGCTATCTGTTCTCATATAAGTGATCACGCCCATCACGCCTTCGTGCGTTTTTACGCCCTCATAGAGCTTTTGAGCGATCATCATAGTTTTTTTAGGATTAAAGCCAAGTGTATTGCTTGCGCTTTGTTGTAGGGTTGAAGTCATAAAAGGCGGTGGGGCTGGAAGTTTTCTTTCTTTGCTTTCTATATTTGTAACCTTAAATTCAGCCTTTTTACATGCTTCTAAGATGAGTTTGGCTCTGTCTTTGTTCGTAAGTGTGAGTCTTTCTATCTTTTTTTTATCAAATTCAACAAGTTCAGCTTCTAAGTCTTTAGCAAAAACCATATCTATACTAAAATACTCAAGTGGCACAAAGGCTCTAATTTCCCTTTCTCTATCAACGATGATCTTAAGCGCGGCACTTTGCACCCTGCCAGCTGAAAGCCCTTTTTGAATTTTTTGTCCAAGCAAGGGGCTGAGTTTATAGCCTACTATACGGTCAAGCAAACGCCTTGCTTGCTGGGCATTGACTGAATTCATATCAAGTTTTCTTGGGTTGTTTAAGGCATGCTCAATCGCACTTTGAGTGATTTCATGAAAAACTATGCGAGGTAAGGAATTTTCATCTTTATCAATAGCTTTAGCAATATGATAAGCTATAGCCTCACCCTCTCTATCCTCATCAGTTGCAAGATAGACTTGCTTGGCTTTTTTTGCCTTTGTTTTAAGCTCTTTTACTAGCTCGCTGTGATCTTTTGAGATGCGGTATTCTGGAGTGAAGCTATCATCATCGATTTTAATACCAAAACTACTTTTTGGCAAGTCCCTAATATGCCCTTTTGAAGCGATAACCTCATAATCTTTACCTAAGAAATTGCCTATAGTTCTGGCTTTTGCTGGGGATTCTACGATGATGAGGTTTTTCATTTGACTTGCCTTTTTGTTTTAAAATTGCAAGATTTTACTAAAAATTTGTAAAATTTTAACTTTAATTTAGCATTTTTTATTTTTCATTCCAAAAAGTTTGCAAATCAAGCTTGATTTTATCGCCATTCATAAAAGAACCTTGTATATTAAAGTCTTTTATATTAATCTCGCTTGTAAGTATGAGTTTAACTTTATCTTGACTAGGATCAAGTTCGCTTTGAAAAGTTACTATCTTACTTACTCCATGTAAGCTAAGCTCGCCTTTTACTTCGCCTTTAAGTCCTTCTTTTGGGGTGTAACTTTGCATGATGAAATTACCCTTTGGGAAATTTGGCTCATCTAAAAAATCAGCCTCAAGCAAGTGCTTATCTCTATCTTTATCTTTGCTATCAACTGAACTGATGATGATCTCTCCATTTAAAGCTGTGATAAGATTGTTTTCATCAAGGCTTAAATTTCCGCTAAATTCCAAAAACTGCCCCTCAACACTTACTACAAGAAATTTGCTTGCGATAAAAGCGATTTTTGAGCTTTTATCTACGCTGTATTCTTTTGCCTCAAGGCTTGAAAGACTTAGCAATGCTAAACTGAGACTAAATACTAAAAATTGAAACTTTGCACGCATTTTTACTCCTTTGTTTGGTGCCTTTGTTTAAAAAGTCTTAGTAAAAGCTCGTGCAAGATTTTTTGCTCCTCTTTTGACATACAAGAAAGCATAAGCTCATCTTGAACCTCAAGCATAAGCTTAAAGGTTTTTAGGGCAAGTTCTTCGCCTTTTTGCGTAAGGTAGATGATATTTTCCCTTCTGTTTTCAGGGTTTTTTTGCCTAAACACAAGCTCTTTAGCCTCTAAATCATCGATCAAAAAACGAATATAATTTTTATCCAGATGAATGAAGTTATAAATACTTGTTTGAGAGTGTTTTTGCTTATAACATCTCCACAAAAGCCCAGCTTGCTTATGCGTTAAGGAAAATTCCTTTATCCTCTCATCAAAAGTTGCTGATAGCTCATCACGCAAATCTGTTGCTAAAAATCCTATGCAATCCGTCAAATCAGTTTGCATTTATCCTCCCTTTTTAAGTCTTAAGAGGGCAAGTCTAGCACATTTTACTTTAACTTTTTATTTAAAAAATTTTCATTTTTTATTATAATCACTAAAAATGAAAATAATAAAAAATGAATATTAACATAAGCTTTCTTAATTTTTTTTGAATTTGTTGATTTTTTAAAATTATGCTAAAATGGCTTTTTTCAAATGACAAGGAGTAGTGATGAAAAAGATTTTATCTATTTTTATGGTGGTATGCTCTTGTTTTGGCATTACATTTGCAAATGATGCAACGCTAAGCCAAAAGAAAATCTATATAGTGCATGGTTACGCAGCAAACAAAAACGCTCACTGGTTTTCTTGGCTTAAAAATAAGCTCGAGGCCAAAGGCGTAAGTGTTGAGGTGCTTGATATGCCAGATAGCCTTGATCCAAAGCTTGATAAATGGCTTGCTACTTTGCAAAACTCGATAAAAAATGTCGATGAAAATACCTTTATCATTGGACATAGCTTAGGTTGTATCACCACACTTCGCTTTATCGAGAGTTTAGATGAGAACAAAAGGCTTGGTGGCGTGCTTTTGGTGAGTGGATTTTATGAGCCTTTAAGCATTTTACCTGTGCTTGATCCTTTTGTCAAAGAACCTTTGCAAAACAAAAAACTAATCAAAATGATCAACAAACGCATCGTACTTTCAGCAAAAGATGATGTGATCGTGCCAACAATTTTAAGTGAAAATCTCGCCAAAGCTATAAATGCTAAATTCGTGCAAATGCCAAAAGGCAATCATTTCATGGAAGAAGATGGCTTTAAAGAATTGCCTATGGCTTTACAGCTTATCGAAGAAGAGCTTCAATAATAAATTTAAGCTACACAAGGACTTAAAAACTTTCTTTGAATTTAAAGTATAAAAGTTTTAAAAAGGGAAAGACTAGATGGCAAGTAGCGTGGAATTTAAAGACTTTGTTTTAGAATGCTTGCAAAACTGCGAAAGTGGATTTGATTTTAAAACAAGAAAAATGTTTGGCGAGTATTGTTTTTATATGCTTGATAAAAGCTATGAAGCCAAGCCTTGCTTTTTGCTATGCGATGACACGCTTTTTGTCAAAGCGCACAAAGAGCTTGAAAGCTTACTTTGTGAAAATGAAAAAGCCAAACCCTTTGAAAAAGCAAAGCTTTGGCATGTGCTTGATCCTGAAAATTTAGAGCTTTTAAAGCAAGTCGTGCAAACTTTGGCTTTGATTAAGACTTGAAAAAGTGAAAAATTGAGTATTTAATTTTTAATATTATAAAGCTAAACATTAAAAAAACAATAAGCCATATTAAAAAAATATTATTTTTATCTATAAGCTTTACTTTAAAAATTCCACCAAATAAGACTTTTAAATTCTTAAATCACTTTTTGCAAATTTACATTTTTATCCTTTTTATAAGGAAAAAAACTTTAAAATTTAATGCTAAAAGCTTGACAAAAGAATGAAGTTTTTATACAATCACCTTTTTATTTTCGTTAGCTTTGTGCTAACAAGTTCTTTGTAAAGGAAAATTATGGAAAGGATTAGGCTTAAGCTTAAAGCTTATGATCACCGGGTTCTTGATAGAACAGTTGCAGCCATAGTTGAGGCTGTTAAAAGGACTGGTGCGGACATTCGTGGTCCTGTGCCAATGCCAACAAAAATCAAACGTTACACCGTTTTGAAATCTCCACATATCAATAAAGATTCAAGAGAACAATTCGAGCTTAGAATTCACGCAAGAATGCTTGATATAGTAGCAGCTACACCTGATACAGTGGATTCTTTAACCAAACTTGACTTAGCCCCAGAGGTAAATGTCGAAGTTAGGGCTATGGGTAAGTAAAAGGATAAAAGATGGAATATATCGTAGAAAAAATAGGTATGAGCAGAACCATTTCTAATCCAAGTATAGCTGTAACCTTGCTTAAATTAGTCAATACTAAAGTATGTGAGGTAGAAAATGGCAAAGCCTTAGTCGCTTTTGTAAAAGGTAAAGCAAAAAACAAAAGCATAGCTGGACAACAAAAAAAATACAATCTTTCAGCTGAATTTAACCGCTTTGCAAGCCTAGAAGTAGCCAATACTGAAGCTGGCGATATCGATGAAAGCCCACTAAAAGAGGCTAAAATTTTAAAAGTAAGCTTTAATTCAAAAGGTCGAGGCTATAGCGGTGTGATTAAAAGACACGGCTTTTCAGGCGGTCCGGCAAGTCATGGTTCAAGATTTCACAGAAGACATGGTTCTATTGGTAATAGAGAGTGGCCAGGTCGTGTGCAACCGGGTATGAAAATGGCTGGACATTATGGCAATGAAAAGATCACTGTTAAAAATGAACTCATTTCATATGATGCTGAGAATAAAATCCTTGTGCTTAAAGGAGCAGTTCCAGGATATAATGGTGCAATGGGTAGAATAAGGATAGCCAAATGAGTAAAGTAGTAGTTTTAAATGATAAATTTGAAAAAGCAAGTGAGCTTGATTTACCACAAAGCTATGCACAAATCAATCCGCATAATCTTTATTTGTATGTAAAATCATATCTTGCAAGCTTAAGAGCAAACAACGCTCACACTAAAAACAGAAGTGAAGTAAGTGGTGGGGGCAAAAAACCTTGGAGACAAAAAGGAAGAGGCGGAGCTAGAGCTGGTTCAACACGAACAAATGTTTGGGTAGGCGGTGGCGTAGCCTTTGGTCCTACAAATAACAAAAATTACTTCCAAAAAGTGAATAAAAAGCAAAAAAGATTAGCCCTAGAAAGAGCTTTGGCTGAAAAGGCTGAAAAAGGTGCTTTATTTGCCGTGCCAAGTTTGATTGTAGAAAGTGGCAAGAGTAAAGATGCTCAAGCTATCATTAAAAAGCTTAATCTTAAAGATGTGCTTATAGTTAAAGATTTCGTTGATGAAAAGACTTTTTTAGCGTTTAGAAATTTAGCACATTGTTATGTGGTTGATCTTAGCGAAGTCAATGCTTATTTAATCGCTGTATTTAAAGCAGTGATCATAGAAGAGCAAGCTTTAAAAACACTCACGAAAGAGGCGTAAAATGGCAGATATTACAGATATAAAAAGCATACTCTACACTGAAAAAAGCTTGAATTTACAAGAACGAGGTGTGGTAGTGATCCAAACAAGTCCTAAGATGACAAAAAATAGCCTTAAAGCAGTGCTTAAAGAGTATTTTGGCGTGAGTGCTGAAAAGATCAATTCTTTAAGAATGGACGGCAAAGTCAAACGTTTTAGAGGACGTATAGGACAAAGAAATGATTATAAGAAATTTTATGTAAAGCTTCCTGAAGGGGTAAGCTTAGAAAGTAAGGAGGCTTAAGATGGCGATTAAAACTTATAAACCATATACTCCAAGTAGGCGTTATATCACTGGCTTAAGCTCTGAAGACATCACAGCAAAGCCAAGTGTAAGGTCTTTACTTGTAAAGCTTTCTACTCATGCTGGACGCAATAGTTACGGACGCATTACAAGTCGCCACAAAGAAGCAGGTGCGAAAAAGCTTTATAGAATCATCGATTTTAAACGTCGTAAATTTGGCGTTGAAGGCAAGGTAGAAGCTATAGAATACGATCCATACAGAACTTGCCGTATAGCACTTATTGCTTATAAAGATGGTGATAAACGTTATATACTTCAACCAAGAGGCTTAAAGGTAGGCGATATTATAGCAGCAGCTGAAAGCGGACTTGATATAAAACCGGGCAATGCTATGAAGCTTAAAAATATCCCAGTTGGAACCATAGTGCATAATGTAGAGCTTAAACCGGGCAAAGGCGGACAAATGATACGCAGTGCTGGAGCTTATGCGCAGCTTATGGGTAAGGAAGAAAAATATGTTATCTTGCGTTTAGCCAGCGGAGAAATGCGTCAGGTTTTAGCTGAATGTATGGCAAGTATTGGTGAGGTTGGCAATGAAGATTGGGCAAATATCACTATAGGTAAAGCAGGACGCAATCGCCACAGAGGAATTCGCCCTCAAACAAGAGGTTCGGCAATGAACCCAGTTGATCACCCACATGGTGGTGGTGAAGGCAAGAAAAATTCAGGTCGTCACCCAGTTACACCTTGGGGCAAACCAACTAAGGGTGCAAAAACGCGTCGTAAAAAAGCAAGCGATAAGCTTATAATCTCAAGAAGAAAAGGAAAATAAGATGGCTAGATCACTGAAAAAAGGTCCTTTTGTCGATGATCATGTAATGAAAAAAGTCATCGCAGCAAAAAAGGCAAATGATAATAAGCCTATAAAAACATGGAGCAGACGTTCAACCATAATCCCAGATATGATAGGATTAACCTTTAATGTTCATAACGGCAAAAGCTTCATTCCAGTGTATATCACTGAAAATCACATAGGCTATAAGCTTGGTGAGTTTGCACCAACACGCACATTTAGAGGGCATAAAGGCTCTGTGCAAAAGAAAATCGGTAAGTGAGGTTGATGATGAGTAAAGCATTGATTAAATATATCAGATTATCGCCTACTAAGGCAAGACTTATCGCTAAAGAAGTGCAAGGTATGAATGCTGAACTTGCATTAGCAAGCCTTCAATTTACCCCAAATAAGGGTGCAAGATACATAGCAAATGCGATTAAAACAGCAGTTGCAAATGGAAATTTTGAAGCTAATGAAGTCATAGTAAGCTCATGCAGAGTAGATGCTGGCTCTGTGCTTAAAAGATTTAGACCAAGAGCAAGAGGGAGTGCAAGTCGTATTAGAAAGCCTACTTCTCATATCTTGGTAGAAGTTGCTAAACAAGTTGAAAAAGAAGCTCAAAAAGTAGAGGCTAAAAAAACAGCACCAAAGGCTAAAACTTCAGCCACAGCTAAGCCAAAAGCAAGCAAAGCACCAGCGAAAAAAGCCACAGCAAAGAAGGAAGATTAAATGGGACAAAAAGTAAATCCGATTGGTTTAAGACTAGGTATTAACAGAAATTGGGAGTCAAGATGGTTTCCAACCAAAGCAAACTTTGTCGAAAATATAGGCGAGGATTACAAAATAAGAGCCTTTTTGAAAAGAAAGCTTTATTATGCTGGAATTTCTCAAATTCTTGTTGAAAGAACAGCCAAAAAGCTTCGTGTAACTGTTGTGGCAGCAAGACCAGGCATCATTATCGGTAAAAAAGGAAGTGATGTTGATAATCTTCGCAAAGAGCTTCAAGACTTAATCCACAAAGATGTAAATATCAACATCAAAGAAGAAAGAAAAGCAGGTGCTTCAGCTCAACTTGCTGCTGAAAGTGTAGCCACTCAGCTTGAAAAAAGAATAGCCTTTAGAAGAGCGATGAAAAAAGTTATACAAGGGGCTCAAAAAGCTGGTGCTAAAGGTATAAAAGTCAGTGTTTCAGGACGTTTAGGCGGAGCTGAAATGGCAAGAACTGAATGGTATCTTGAAGGACGTGTTCCACTTCATACCTTAAGAGCAAAGATTGATTATGGTTTTGCTGAAGCAAGAACGACTTATGGAAATATAGGCGTTAAGGTGTGGATTTTTAAAGGTGAAATTTTACAAAAAGGCGTTCAGGCTGATAAAAGTGAGGAAGCAACAGCTGAAACTAAAAAGCCAAGACGCACAAGAAGGAGTAAATAATGTTACTACCAAAAAGAACAAAATACAAAAAGCAAATGAAGGGCAGAAACCGCGGCTATGCTAGTCGTGGCACTGAGCTTACTTTTGGGGATTTTGCTTTAAAGGCTGTTGAGGCTGGACGCATTAATTCACGTCAAATAGAAGCAGCTCGTATCGCTCTTACTCGTTTTGTGAAAAGACAAGGCAAAACTTGGATACGCGTTTTTCCAGACAAACCGCTTACTAAAAAACCTTTACAAACTCGTATGGGTAAGGGTAAAGCTGGGGTTGAAGAATGGGTAATGAATATCAAACCGGGTAGAATCATATATGAAATGGCTGGAGTTGATGAGGCTATGGCAAGACAAGCTTTAACTCTTGCTATGCATAAACTTCCTTTTAAAACTAAATTTGTTACAAGAGAGAGCCAAAATGAAATATATTGAGCTTAAAGATAAAACTAAAGAAGAACTAAACACCATGCTTAAAGAGCAAAAGTTGCTTTTGTTTACTGAAAAACAAAGGCTTAGAACTATGCAGCTTACTAATCCTAAGCTCGTAGGACAGATCAGAAAAGACATTGCTAGAATAAGCACTGCAATCAACGCTTTAAAAGGATAAGATTATGGCATTTAAAAGAGAAATTCAAGGCGTTATTGTCCAAATCAGTGGTGATAAAACCGCAAGTGTCTTGGTTGAAAGAAAAGTGGTTCATCCAAGATATAGAAAAATCGTTAAACGCTTTAAAAAATACCTCATACACGATGAGAAAAACGAGGCTAAGGTAGGCGATACTATAGTTGCTGTAGAATGCCGCCCACTTTCAAAAAGAAAGGCTTTTCGTTTAAAATCTGTATTGGCAACAGGAGTTGAGTAATGATACAAAGTTTTACAAGGCTAGCTGTTGCTGATAACAGCGGCGCAAAAGAGCTAATGTGTATAAAGGTTTTAGGCGGTAGTAAAAGACGCTATGCTACCATAGGTGATGTTATCGTTGCATCAGTAAAAAAGGCTTTACCAAATGGTAAGGTAAAAAAAGGACAAGTGGTAAAAGCAGTTATTGTTCGCACCAAAAAAGAAATTCATAGAGACAATGGCTCACTTATCCGCTTTGATGAAAATGCTGCGGTGATTTTAGACAATAAAAGAGAACCGATAGGAACGCGTATCTTTGGACCAGTTGGTAGAGAAGTAAGATATGCAAATTTCATGAAAATCGTTTCTTTAGCACCGGAGGTTTTATAATGAAGCTTAAGATTAAGAAAAACGATGAAGTTAAGATCATTGCTGGTGATGATAAGGGTAAAACAGGCAAAGTTTTAGCTGTATATCCTAAGAAAAATCAAGTTTTGGTTGAGGGTTGTAAGCTTGCTAAAAAAGCTGTAAAACCAAGTGATAAAATCCCAAATGGTGGCTTTATCAACAAAGAAATGCCAATACATATTTCTAATGTAGCAAAGGTTTAAAATGAGACTTAAAGATAGATATAAAGAACAAATTAAGCCAGCCTTAGTAAAAGAATTTGACATTAAAAACCCTATGCTTATCCCAGCCCTTGAAAAAATCGTTATTAGCGTAGGCGCTGGCGAATTAGCAAAGGATCAAAAGGTTTTGCAAAATATCGCTGATACCATCTCTTTGATCGCTGGACAAAAAGCTTTGATTACTAAAGCAAGAAAATCAGTGGCTGGTTTTAAGGTGCGCGAAGGCTTCCCAGTAGGCGTTATGGTAACTTTAAGAAAAGACAATATGTTTGCCTTTTTAGACAAACTCATCTCTATAGCTTTACCTAGAGTAAAAGACTTTAGAGGCTTAAGTAGAGATGGCTTTGATGGAAGGGGAAATTATAATTTTGGGCTTGATGAACAGCTTATGTTCCCAGAAGTAGAGTATGATAAAATCCTACGCACACACGGCATGAATATTAGCATAGTTACAACAGCACAAAAAGATATTGAGGCGCAAAAGCTTTTAGAATTGTTTGGTGTGCCTTTCGCAAAAGGGAGAGTAAATGGCTAAAAAATCAATGATAGCAAAAGCGGCTAGAAAAGCAAAATTTAGCGTAAGAGCTTATACAAGATGTCAAATTTGTGGGCGTCCGCATTCAGTATATAGAGACTTTGGAATTTGTAGAGTTTGCCTTAGAAAAATGGCAAATGAAGGTTTGATTCCCGGACTTAAAAAATCAAGTTGGTAAGGACAAATAATGATCAATGATATAATTTCAGATTCACTCACTCGTATCAGAAATGCAGGCATGAGAAAGCTTGAAAGCACTAAATTACTTCACTCAAAGGTGATTGAAGCCTTGGTGGGAATTTTTCAAGCAAAGGGTTATATAGAAAGTTTTAGCGTTATTGAAGAAGATAAGAAAAAATTCATCTCAGTTGTGCTTAAATACGATGAAAGAGGCTCAAGCGTGATCAATGAGATCAAAAGGGTTTCAAAGCCTGGTCGTCGTGTGTATAAGGGCAAAGATGAGATCAAACGTTTTAAAAATGGATATGGAACCATAGTTGTAAGCACAAGCAAAGGCGTTTTAGCTAATGATGAAGCTTATAAAATCGGCGTAGGTGGCGAGGTTTTATGCACCATTTGGTGAAAAACTCGCTTAGCTTTTATGGCATTTGGTAAGTTTCTTACCTTAGACAAATAAAAGGAAAAAAATATGTCTCGTATAGGCAAACAACCAATCACCATTCCAAACGGAGTGGAAGTAAAACTTGAGGGAAATATACTTAAGTTTAAAAAAGGAAATTTAAGTAAAGAGCTTGATACAAAAGCAAATGTGCTTGTCGAGCTTAAAGATAATACCATAGTTTTTGCTCCAAAGGGCGAAGATAGACAAAGCAGGGCGTATTGGGGAACTTATAGAGCCTTAGCAAATAATGTCGTTATAGGCTTAAATGAGGGCTTTAGCAAAACCCTAGAAATCAACGGCGTTGGTTATAAAGCAGCCTTGAAAGGCAAGGTGCTTGAACTCGCACTTGGTTTTTCTCACCCTATCAACTATGCTATACCAGAAGGTATTGAAATCACTGTTGATAAAAATAATATCATCATCAAAGGAAGCGACAAACAAGTCGTAGGACAAGTTGCTGCTCAAATTCGTGAGTTTAGACCGCCAGAGCCTTACAAAGGTAAGGGTGTAAAATATGCTGATGAACGCATAATCCGCAAAGCCGGAAAAACTTCTAAGAAATAAGGGACTAAGATGAGAGCAAATGTATTAAAAAGAAAATTAAGTCTTAGAATCAAAAGAAAAAAACGCATTAGAGCTAAAATTTCAGGCACACAGACTTTGCCTAGAATTTCAGTATTTAAATCAAATCGCACCTTATATGTGCAAGCTATTGATGATGTTAAGGCTGTAACTTTAGCTGCTGTTGATGGACGCAAACTTGGGGTAAAAGCTAACAAAGAAGGCGCTAAAAAAGTAGGGGCTGAATTTGCAAAGGCTTTAAAGGCTAAAAAGCTTGAAAATGGTGTATTTGATAGAAATGGCTTTGTGTATCACGGCGTTATCGCTGAACTAGCAAATGCCTTAAGAGAAAATGGCATAAAGCTATAAGGGAGAGTAAATGCAAAAGTATAATAAAGAAGAATTCGAAGAAATCATCGTTGATATAGGCAGAGTAACCAAAGTCGTTAAAGGCGGACGTCGCTTCCGCTTTACTGCTCTTGTAGTTGTTGGCAATAAAAAAGGACTTGTAGGCGTTGGTTATGGTAAGGCAAAAGAAGTTCCAGATGCGATTCGCAAAGGGGTTGATGATGCGTTTAAAAATATAGTTGAAGTCAAAACCAAAGGTTCAACTATAGCTCATGATGTGGAAGTAAAATATAATTCAAGTAGAATTTTACTCAAGCCAGCCAGTGAAGGAACAGGTGTTATCGCAGGTGGCTCAACGCGTCCTATAGTTGAACTAGCAGGCATTAAGGACATCTTAACTAAGTCCTTAGGATCAAACAATTCAGCCAATGTCGTTCGTGCAACGATTAAAGCGCTTACTATGCTTAAAGGATAAGAGATGAATTTAACAAAAGCAGACGGATCGACACGAAAGATCAAAAGAATAGGACGCGGACAAGGTAGCGGACACGGAAAAACAGCAACCAAAGGTGGTAAAGGACAAACTGCAAGAAAAGGTTATAATGAAAAAAGAGGCTTTGAAGGCGGACAACAACCTTTACAAAGACGTTTGCCAAAGGTAGGTTTTACTTCAAAGATACAAAAACCTTATGTGATTAATGTTGAAAAGGTAAAAGCTGTTGCAGAGCTTAGTGAAATCAGCTTTGAGAGCATTAAAAGCGTGCATAAATTTGCAAAGTCAGTTGAAAAGATCAAACTCATCGGTAAATCAGCCAAGGCTCTTGCAAGCAAAATCAAAGATGAAAAAATCAGCGTAAGCGGAAGCAAAGAATGAGTAAAAGTTTAATCAATAAAATTCTCATCACACTTGCTTTTTTATTTGCCTACCGCGTTCTAGCCTTTGTGCCAGTTCCGGGGGTAAATGCAGAAGTGATTGCTGAGTTTTTTAACCAAAACAGCCAAAATGCACTTGGGCTTTTTAATATGTTTAGCGGTGGGGCAGCTGAACGATTTTCTATCATCTCGCTTGGCATTATGCCTTACATTACAGCTTCTATTATCATGGAGCTTTTAGCAGCTACTTTTCCTAATATAGGCAAGATGAAAAAAGAACGCGATGGTATGCAAAAATACATGCAAATCATACGCTACGCAACCATAGCTATAACCTTAGTGCAAAGCATAGGCGTAAGTATAGGGCTTCAAAGCCTAAGTGGCACAGGTGGTAAAAGCGCGATTATGATCGAGGATTTAAATACCTTCATCGCACTTTCAGCTGTTTCTATGCTAGCTGGAACTATGCTTTTAATGTGGCTTGGCGAGCAAATCACTCAAAGAGGCGTGGGAAATGGAATTTCACTCATCATCTTTGCTGGTATAGTTTCAAGCATACCTTCAGCTATTAGCAGTTCAGTAGGATTAATCAATACAGGCGAGATGAATATACTTGTGGCAGTGGCTATACTTGCTATCATTTTGCTTACCATTTGGGCGATCATTTATGTTGAACTTGGAGAAAGACGCATACCTATTTCTTACTCAAGAAAAGTAGTTATGCAAAATCAAAATAAACGCATTATGAATTATATCCCTATTAAAGTGAATTTAAGTGGGGTTATACCGCCTATTTTTGCTGGGGCGATTTTGACTTTTCCAGCAACTATTTTGCAAGCTAGCACAAATGAATACATAAGAATACTTAATGATTATCTTAATCCTCAAGGTTATTTGTTTCATCTGCTTACTTTCTTGTTTGTGATTTTCTTTGCGTATTTTTATGCAAGCATAGTTTTTAATGCTAAGGATATAGCGGAAAATCTCAAAAAACAAGGTGGCTTTATACCGGGGATTAGACCGGGTGAGGGCACTTCAAACTACTTAAATGAAGTCGCTTCAAGGCTTACGCTTTCAGGCTCAATTTATCTTGGCTTGATTACAACCTTACCTTGGCTTTTGGTGAAGTTTTTGGGCGTGCCATTTTATTTTGGTGGCACTTCTGTGCTTATCGTTGTTCAAGTTGCTCTTGATACGATGAGAAAAATAGAAGCTCAAATTTATATGAATAAATACCAAACTCTTAGTGCTGTAAATCTTTAAAAACTCAAAGTAAGGCTTTAATTGAGCCTTACTTTTTTGTATAATTTTTTATCAAGTTCTTTTATCAAGATATATTAAATTTTTATACTTTCATTATAAGTAAGATAACAAACACAAACAAGAATGAAAATTTTAAAACTGATGTAAAAAACAAATTACTTTTTTTAGCGATTTTTTCCTTCTTGAGGCGATAAGAAGCTGTGTTTTTGAATTTTATCTTATCAAACACAGCTTTATAAAGATTTTTAACTTTTTTTAAAAAGCCTATTTTCAAGCTTTTTGTGTTTAAAGCTTGAATTCGTGGATTTTGTTTTCTATTTCAAGGGCTTTTTGATCAAGGTCTTTTGAGCTTGAAGATATGGTATTCATCTCTTCATCGATGATTTGTAAGTTATGATTAAGGGTTTTGTTGTTTTCAAGCAAGGCTTGCGTATCAAGACTGAGTTTTTTAGCACTGCTTAAGCTTTCCTCTGCGATTGAACTTACAGCTTTGATTTTGTTGCTACTTTCTTCTATAAAACTCTCGATTTCTTGGGAACGATCAGCGATGCTAAAGAATTTTTTGGCATTATTTGTGATTTGTGAGCTGACTTGATCGATGGATTGAATGATAGTATTGATCGTAACATTAATCTGCGCAAGCGAGCTTTGCGTCCTTTCAGCTAATTTTCTTACCTCATCAGCCACCACAGCAAAACCTCGTCCGTATTCACCGGCTCTAGCTGCTTCTATAGCAGCATTTAAAGCTAAAAGATTGGTTTGCTCGGCGATTACAGCTATGGTTGTGAGTATGCTTTTGATATTTTGAGCTTCATCATTAAGCAAATACACATTATTAGCAAGCTCTTCTTGAGCCTTTGCATTTTCTTGCACGCTACCTGTAAATTCAGCGATTCTTACAACACTTTGCTCCAAATCACTTTGAGCGCTAAGCATATCTTCAAGCGTTGCATTTGTTTTTAAGGTATTGTCTTCAAGTTCTTTTTCCACATCTTTGCTTATATTTTCAGAAAAATTAGAAAGCTTAAAACCTTCTTTAGTGCTTTCTAAAGCTTTACTAGCGTTAAGCAAAAGATTTTTAGAAGTGTCAAGGTTGAATTTGCTTTGTTTATTCAGATCGATGAAAAGCTCTTTTAATACACCCAAAAACTCAGCCATAGCTCTGGAAGTAACGCCAAGTTCATCATTGCCATACTTATTCAAAATATTTGTCTCGCTGAGGTTTTTAGTATCTTTAAGGCGGATAAAATAATCCCTTAAAGCCTTAATCCTATGCGTAATATCATGAATGAAAAAATGCCCTATACATAAAGTCAGCAAAATCACAACAACAAGGCTAGCAAGCACAAAAACAAAACTAAAAAAATGCGAATTTTCAATCTGCTCGATTTTAGTAATCAAATCCGAAGAAAGCTCATCTTCAAGGACTCTTAACAAGCTAATCTTATCAGTTATGACACCAAACCAATACATTGCATCTACGCCAAAATTTCCATCTATAAAATGCTCATTAGCGATTTTTCTTATTTTTTCTACCTCAATAAAGCTTTTATCTTGAGTAAAATCTTGATATTTAACGATAAATTTACCATCAGCATAACGTTTAAAAAGACCTAAATACACATCTTGAGTTGCAACCAAAGATAAAAATCTGCTATATACTCCATCATTAAATTTATTAGCACTAAAAGCGTTTGAAAGTGCTGCTCTTTCTTGTCCGGCAAGCTCTTTTAGGCTGATGAAATTTACATAAGCGATTAAGGATTTTATAAGCTTGTTATCTGCGCTTGAATTTGATACTTCAGTGATGATTTGAATAGCTCTTTGAATGCTTTGTGTGTAAAAGTTTATGGCTTCATTTGCTTTGATATCAAGCTTATCAATCTTTGCTCTCATCGTTGGAAGCTCATAAAGAAAATTTGAAATTGCATTAAAATCATCTTGCATAAGCACAGAAAATTTACTCTTATCTACAGAATTTAAAACCTCAGTAAGCTGTTTTGCGCTCTCATCACTCATAATTCTTTGTTTTTGTAAATTTACTTTAAAACCCTCATCTGCATTTGAACCTATAAAACCAGAAGTCAAACCTCTTTCTTTTTGTAGCTCGTGCATCAAATCAGTGAGTTTATCAGAAACTATGATTTTGGCTTTTAAAAACTTGGCTTGCTCAAATTCATCATAACGTTCGCTGATAACAAAAAGAGAAATAGCAATCAGCGCTGATACTGGGATAAGCACAATCAAAAACATTTTTATGTTGATTTTGATGTTTTTTAACGACATTATCTTTCCTTTTTTTGAATTTGCTCTTTAAGAATGTTTCGCTAATCGTATATCAACTTTTCTTAAGCGCGCCTTGAATTTTCAAAAAAAAAAAAAACAGATAGAGTGTAACAAAATGTAACTTTTTTATCAAAAATTACTTTATTTTTATTAATTTCGCCTTTTATACTCCTCATACTCAAATTTTCTTATAAGCTCTAATTTACCCTTAGCATTTAAAAAGATCAAATTTGGCAGTTTCACGCCGTTAAAAGTCGTGTTTTTGACTATGCTATAATGAGCCTGATCCAAAAAAACCACCTTATCGCCTCTGTTTAAGGGCTGTTTAAAGGCGTATTCGCCCATCACATCGCCAGCTAAGCAAGTATTTCCAGCTAAAAGATAAGCAAATTCATCATTTTTAAGCTCGCTTACTTGCTCGCCCTCTCTTGTAGCAAGCACTCTTGCATTTGCTAGCTCGCTTGTATAAGGCATGATAATGGTATCAGGCATATGTGCTTCACTTGAGGTGTCTAAAATGGCTATGTTTTTTTCATTTTTAATGATATCAATCACACTTGCTACTAAGGTGCCTACTTCCCAGCCCACTGCTTCGCCCGGCTCTAAATACACTTGCACCCCATAAGTATCGCTAAATTTTTTACACAGATTAATTAGCTTTTGCGTATCATAACCCTTTTTTGTGATATGATGACCGCCTCCAAAATTCACCCATTTCATCTTTGCAATAAAGGGCTTAAATTTAGCCTCAAACTCCTTTAAAACAAGCTCTAAGCTTGCAGCACTTTCCTCACATAAGGCATGAAAATGAAGCCCGCTTACTCCGCTTAAATCCACATTTTCTAAGTCTTTTGCTCTTATACCAAGCCTTGAAAAACGCCCACAAGGATTGTAAAGCTCTTTTGGAGCAAGGCTAAACTCAAGATTGCAACGCAAACCAAGTTCTTTTTTTGCCTCTAAGGCTTTGTGTTTGTAACGCTCAAACTGAAAAAGTGAATTAAACACTATATGCCCTGAAAGAGCGATGATCTCATCTATCTCATCATCTTTAAAGGCTGGGCTATAAGTGTGAATTTCTTTATCCATATATTCTTTTGCAAATTTAGCTTCAAAAAGCCCACTACAAGTAGCTCCGCTGAGGTATTCACCAACTATTTTAAGCGTGCTTGAAACAGCATAACCCTTTAAAGCAAGCAAAATCTTTGCCCCACTTTGCTTGCTAATATTTGCTAAAAGTTCGCAGTTTTTACGCAATGCCCTTTCTTCTATCACATAAGCAGGGCTAAACTCTAGTTTATCAAGATGATCTAAAATTTGCATATCAAGCCTTTTTAATTTTATTTGTGTTATTATATAATGTATTGCTTATATGAAGGATAAAAATGATAGAACTTGAGTTTTTAGGACCCATTCAAAAGCCAAAATTAGAGCTTGAAATCAGCACCTTAAAAGAACTTAAAGAATTTTTGCAAAAAGATGAAGAGCTTAAGGATTGGCTTGAACTTTGTGCTATTAGCATCAATGAAAAAATCATCACCGATATTAACACGCCCCTAAAACACGGCGATAAAATCGCTCTTTTACCCCCAGTAAGTGGAGGCTAAGTGTGTTTGAGCTTTATAAGGGGAGTTTAAATGTGCCACTTTTATATGCAAAATGGTATGAAGCTTATAAGGGTGCAAATTTAGGAGCTTTTGTAAGTTTTTGCGGTATAGTTCGTGCTGAAGATATGCTTGAGGGCTTAAGCTTTGATATTTATGAAAACTTGCTTCGCTCTTGGTTTAGCACTTGGCAAGAAAGAGTGGAAAAAGAAGGCGTGAAGCTGTGTTTTGCTCATTCTATAGGCGATGTAGGGGTGCATGAAAGTTCTTATTTGGCTGGAGTATTTAGCAAGCAAAGAAAGCTTGGCTTAGCACTTATCAATGACTTTGTAGAGGATTTTAAAGCAAATGCGCCTATTTGGAAATACGATCTTATAAAAGGACAAAGAATTTATGCTAAAGATCGCTCAATCAAGCTTTTAGGCGCTGGGCTTTTAAGCGATAAAGGATAACAATGCTAGAATATCTTAAAGCCTTAGAAGTGCTTAAAAAACGAATTTTACCTTATGAACGTATAGAAAAAGTGGCGATAACTGAATGTCTAGGACGCATTTTAGCCGAGGATATACGAGCAAAGGCTGATTTTCCAGCCTTTAAAACAGCGAGTATGGACGGCTACGGGGTTAAATTTAGCGAACAAGATAAGCCCTTAAAAATACTTGGCAAAACTGCAGCCGGACAAATGCCTAGCTTTAAACTTAAAAGCAAAGAATGCGTAAAAACCTTTACTGGCTCTTTGCTTTGTGAAGGAGCTGATACGCTTGTGCCGGTTGAAAATGTCCGTGTTGAGGGGGATTTGCTCTTTGTTGAAAAACAAGTTACAAAAGGCTTTGCAGTAAGACAAGTTGGTGAAAGCTATCACAAAGATGAACTTTTACTTGCTAAAGGCACAAGGCTGGATTATAGTGAATTAGCCCTTTTAGCTGAGCTTGGTTTTTTTCATATCAGCGTTTTTATCAAGCCTAAAATTGGCATTTTAAGTAGTGGCGATGAGCTTAAGGACTTAGGCGAAAGTTTGGAAAATCCAGCTCAAATTTATTCAAGCAATCACCTTGCCCTTGCAAGCTTGGTTAAAAAATTTGGCGGTGAGCCTCTTATCTTTCCTCTTTTAAAAGATGAGGCAAAAGAAGTAAGCTTAAGGCTTAAAAACGCCCTTAAAAGCTGTGATCTTTTAATCACTACAGGTGGGGTTTCAATGGGGGATTTTGACTTTTTAAAACAAGAGCTTTTAAACTATGAACTTCTTGTTGATAAAGTCAGCATAAAACCCGGAAGGCACATTAAAATCGCTGTTTTTGAGGATAAGTTTATCCTTGCTTTACCCGGCTTTGCGTATTCGGCTATGGTAACTTTTCATCTTTTTGCAAGAGTGATTTTAAATCATTGGCTTTTACAAGGCGAGCTAAAGACTATCAAAGCCTTTTTAAAACAAGATTATGTAAAAAAATCCTCTCTTTTAGAATGCGTAGCATGCAATCTTAGCTTTGAAGAAGGTAAGGTTTATGTGGATTTAGAGGGCAAAAAAGCTGGCTCAAGTGCGATTTTAGCTAATCTTAATCACAACGCAGCCTTACTCATCGCACCCTTAGAAGCAAAGGAGCTTAAAAAAGGGGATTTGGCTAAAGTGCTTCTTTTAGGTTAGGCTTTATGATAGAAAAACAAAGTTTAGAGCAACTCAAAGCAAGGGCTGATATCGTTGATATTATCGCTCATTATGTCGAGGTAAAAAAACAAGGCGCAAGCTTTGTGTGCGTATGCCCTTTTCATGATGATAAAAGTCCAAGTATGCATATAAACTCACTTAAAGGCTTTTATCACTGCTTTGCGTGTAAGGCTGGTGGAGATGTGTTTAAATTTGTGCAAGATTTTGAGCACATAGACTTTCAAGCAGCGGTTGAAAAAGTAGCGTCTTGGAGTAATTTTGCCCTAAGTTACACTCATGAAAAACAAGAAAATACCAAGAGCTTAATGCATATACTGCCTACTTTAAATGCCTTTTACAAACAAAATTTAAGCAAAGAAAAAGTGGCTTTACATTATCTTTATGAAAGAAAGCTAAGTGATGAGGATATACGCGAATTTGAGCTTGGATTTGCTCCAAATTCAAATGAAAGTTTAAGACTTTTGCAAAATGAAAATATAGACTTGCAAGATGCCTTAGAAGCTGGAGCGATCAAATTTCATCCAGAACAAAAAAGCTATTATGCAAGCTTTATTCAAAGGATCACTTTTCCAATCTATGATCACAAGGGCTTGCTTATAGGCTTTGGAGGAAGAAGCCTTGATGCAAAAAATCCAGCCAAATATGTTAATTCACCCCAAAGCAAGCTTTTTGATAAATCGCGTGTATTTTATGCTTTAAATTTAGCCAAAGACGCCATCGTTAAAAGCAAAGAAATGATTATTTGTGAGGGCTATATGGACGCTATTGCCTTTCATAAAGCTGGAATTAAAAACGCTGTAGCCGTGCTTGGCACAGCCTTAAGTGAAAATCATTTACCCCTAATCAAACGTTTTGAAGCTAAGGTTATATTGTGCTTTGATAGCGATGAAGCTGGGCTAAAAGCTGCCATTCGCTCAGCCTTGCTTTTAAGCACACACAAGATAGATGGCAAAGTCATCATACTTGAGGGCGGAAAAGACCCAGCGGACTTAGTTGCAAATGGAGATAAGGCTAAACTTATAGAACTTCTTGAAGCTGGGGTTGAGCTTGGCGAGTTTTATATCAAAGAGCTGATTAACACACATAGCCTGAGCTCAGCCCTTGATAAACAACTTGCCTTAGAAGCAGTGCAAAAATACTGCTTTGAGCTTGAACCCTTAATCGCTCAAAGTTATGAACCCTTAGTCGCACGGCTTCTTGGCGTAAAAGAAGAATTTATTAAGCTTAGCAAAACAAGAAGGCCACCCAAACTTCAAAATGAAGCAAGTTTTGCAAAAGCAAGTAATACTGGCTTACAAATCAATATCGCCGAGCTTGAAATATGTAAATTTTTATTTGAAAACCCCCAGTTTCACAGCCTTTTTTATGAGATCAGCGATGAAAGGTATTTTAAACACCAAGTTATCTTAAAAGCTATTTTGGCTCAAAAAGGCATAGAAGAAGCCAGCATTAGAGAGCTTTTAGAGCTAAATTTAAAAGGCTTAAATGATAAAATTGAGTTTTTATGTAGCATATATAAACTGCATTTTAGCGTGCTAAACTCAAGCAAAACACTAAGCCAAAAAGCCGCTCTTATCAAACAGATTTTAGCCTTTCTTGATAGGGATTTACTTAAAATCAAAAAACGATTAGAAACAGGCTTTGATCTTTTTTTAGAGAATTTACTGCGTTTTTTAAATCAAGAACAAGATGAAAACGAGCTTATTTTTATACTCAAAAATTTACAACACTTTTCTAAGTTTAGTAAAGATGAAAATTTACTCAAAGTCATTGAAGCAAAAATTTCTAAGCACGAAGTTCAAGTATTTTGAGCTCATCATTTTCAAGTTTTTGATAAAAGTCTTTGCTTAAATTTTCTTCAAGCTTACTTAAATTCTCAAGTTCTTTATACTCGCTTGGGTATTCTTGCTTTAAACGCGTTTGTTCAAGAGTGCTTAAAGAGCTCAAACCCTCTTCTAAAGCCTTTTGCTTGAGATTTTCTTCCTCATCTTTATCTTTTGAGTTTTTTGACTTTGAGCTTGCAATCTCAGTTGCTCCAACAAGTTTTTTAAAGAAATTCTCCCCAGCTTCTTTAAGCTCTTTGATAAAAGAAATTCTTTGCTCTTTAGTATCTTTTTCACCTTGTTTAATCTCACCATCAAGGTTTTTATCCTTTGAAAGTGCGTAATTAAGCTTTTCATTTTCATTGGCATCAGCACTTATGGCACTTTCATAGGATCGAAGCGAGGCAAGTTTTTCAAGGGCATTTGCATTTGAGTTTGAAAAGCTCACAGAGCTGCTTAAAGAGCTTACTTGCAAAGACTGCCCAGAGCTTACTTTTTCATACCAAGAAGATACAAAACGTTCAGCCCTGCCATTTAGCCTTACAGAGCCATCATCTCTGGTATAAAAATTTGCATAATCATTGATATTTTCACGCAAGCGAGCAAAATTTTCATCACTTAAACTTGTTGAAACAAGCTTACCACTTTTAGCGTCTTCAAAGATGACACGCACTCCAGAGTCTTGTTCTTTATCAAGCTTTACAAGCTTTTTTTCATCGATCTTTTCTTTAATCAAATCGCCTAAGCCTTTATCTTTAAGCGGAGTTTGTGTAGAGTGAGTTATTTGCACTTTTTATCCTTAGAAAATATAATTTTTTTGCTATAATTAGGATTTTATACATTCTATATCGTTTAAAAAAGCAAATACTAAAGATAAAAAGGGATAAATTATGAAAGCATTAGCACTTTTTAGCGGTGGGCTTGATTCTATGCTAGCGATGAAGCTTATCACAAGTCAAGGCATAGAAGTAAAAGCTTTAAATATCAACATAGGCTTTGGCTCAAGGTCTGATAAAAGCGAGGATATGAAAAGACGTGCGGCTTTGGTTGGGGCTGATTTTGAGATGATTGATGTAAGAAATGCTTATCTTCAAAAGGTGCTTTTTAACCCACAATATGGCTATGGCAAGCATTTTAATCCCTGTATTGATTGCCATGCTTTTATGTTTAAAACCGCTCTTTCTATGTTAGAGGCTGAAAAGGCTGATTTTATCATCACTGGAGAGGTATTAGGACAACGTCCTATGAGTCAAAGAAGTGACGCTATGGCCAAGGTTAAACGTCTTGCAGATGATGAAGAGGACTTGATCTTGCGTCCTATGTGTGCAAAAAACTTGCCTGAGACAAAGCCGGAACGACTTGGCTGGGTGGATAGAAACAAGCTTGAGGGCATAAGTGGCAGAAGCAGAAAAAGACAACTTGAACTTGCTGCTCAATTTGGCTTAGAAGACTTTGAAAGTCCGGGTGGAGGCTGTTTGCTTACACTTGATAGCTTTGCAAAGAAGATGAAAGACTTTAAAGAATTTGATCAAAATATGCAAGTTAATGACGCTCAACTTTTAAAATACGGCAGACATTTACGCTTGCCAAATGGAGCCAAGATGATAGTGGGGCGAAATGAGCTAGAAAATCAACTTTTAAGAGGACTAAAAACAGACAAATACGAAGAAATAAAGCTTGGCGAGCTTATTGGAGCGTATTCTTTAGTGGATCAAAATATCAGCAAAGAAGATTTAAATTTAGCCTTAAAAATAGCTTTAACTTATACTAAAGCAGATCCAAATAAAAACTATGAATTAAGCTTTAAAGATGAACTTTTTACCCAAAGTCCTTTTGAAAACAAAGAGCATTTAAGCGAATTTTTTATAAGCTAGAAAAAAGCTTTTTAATCCTGTTCGGTAATATTTTTAAATTTCAAAGCTCATTAAGCACTCCATCTTTAAGCTCTAAAAGCTCATCACATAGAGCATTGAGTATGTTTTGATCGTGGCTTATACATAAAAGTGTGAGCTTAAACTCAGCTTGCAAGGCTTTTAGGAGTTTGATGATTTGCACTTGTAAGAGCACATCAAGATTGCTTAGGGCTTCATCAAGGATTAAAAGACTTGGTTTTGTGATTAAAGCTCTAGCTAGGGCTATTCTTTGAAGCTCTCCTCCGCTAAAATAAGGCACTTTTTTATCAAGCTCGCTTAAATTTAAAGCTTTTGCTAGCTTTTTTAGCTCTTGTTCTTGGCTTTGTTTATCAATGTTTAAATTCCACAAAGGCTCAAGTATAGCCTCTTTTGCGCTAAAGTTTGGATTAAGCGTGGCTGGTGGGTTTTGAAAGATTATGCCTAAGCTTTTTTTGTATTCTAATTTTTGGGTGCAAAAATCAAAGCCATTTAAATTCAAACTTGCATTTTTAGCCTTTTCAAGTCCAAGCAAAACACGCACAAGCGAGCTTTTCCCGCTTCCATTTTTACCTACTATAGCTAAATTTACGCCCTCATAAAGTTTTAAATCAAGCTTGTTAAGCACGATTTTAGGCTTTTGCCTTGAAAAAAAGCCACCTTGTTTATAAGAAAGATTGATATTTTTTGCAAGAAGTAAGGCTTTGGTTTTTGGCTTTGGTTTTGGCTTAAAACTATTTTGCTCTAAAAGATGAAAGGCTTCTAAAAAAGCTTTGGTTTTTTTGCATTTACTTTGGGTAAAGATGTACTTGGCATTTCCTTGATCTATGATTTGTCCTTGATCTAAGATGATGATTGTATCAGCATTTTGAGCAAGCTTTAGGCTATGCGTAACAAGCAAAAAAGCAAAATGAAATTTAGCTTTTAGCCTAAAGATAAGCTCAAAAAGTTCTTTTTCTCCACTTGAATCCAAATCACTACTTGCCTCATCAGCAATAAGCAAATTTAAAGGCGCGCACAACGCAAGAGCGATCATCACTCTTTGAAGCATACCTCCGCTAAGCTCGAAAGGATAAGCATTTAACACCTTTTCATCAAGCCCAACCTCAGCTAAAAGTCTTTTGTATTCTTGTTCATCTGGTTTTAAATTTTTAGCCAAAAAAGTTTCTTTAAAATGAAATTTTATGCTAAAAACATGATCAAAACAAGAAGCAGGATTTTGCAAGATCACGCCAAAGTTTGCTTTTTCATGCCAAAAAAGCTCGCCTTTGCTTGTTAAATTTGAACTATTTAAGTTCATTAAAGCCTTTATAAGCGTGCTTTTTCCAGCCCCACTTGAACCAATGATAGCAAGGTATTCATCTTTTTTAAGCTTAAAATTGATATTTTTTAAGAGATGATTTTGCTTTTCATCACATACGCTTAAGTTTTTACATTCTAATAAATTCATCTTTGTCCTCTTTCTTGCAAGGCTTCACCAAGCAAATTAAAGGCGGCTACGCTGATAAAAATGGCAAGTCCAGCATAAAGCATGAGTTGAGGCTCACTCATCACAAAAGGGGCTGCATCGCTGATCATCACGCCCCATTCAGCATTTGGAGCTTGCACGCCAAGCCCTAAAAATGAAAGTCCAGCGATGTGTAAAAGCATATGCCCTATATCAAGGGTGATTAAAACTGAAATTTGACTTAAGACAAAGGGCAGTATATGCCTACAAATCACTTTTATATCACTTGTGCCTAAAGCCTTACTGGCTAAAACAAAGCCTTGATTTTTTTGCTCTAACACCAAAGAACGTATCATTCTTGCATACCAAGCCCAATGTGTTAAGGCTATGGCTAAGATAACATTAACAAGCCCTATGCCAAAAATGGCGATGAAAAATAAAGCCAAGATAAAAGTAGGAAAGGCAAAAAACACATCGCACACTCGCATTAAAATCTTATCCCAAAGCCCACCTTTATAGCCAGCTACAAAGCCCACCACAAAAGAAAAGCTTAAAATACAAGCAAAGATTAAAACAACAGCAAACAAAGAAAGTCTAGCTCCATAAATAAGCCTTTTAAAAACATCTCTTCCTAAATGATCTGTGCCAAGTAAATGAGTTAAAGATGAAGGAGCAAATTTATTGCTTATATCTATAGCATTTGGATCATAAGGTAAAAGCGGAGCAAATAAAGCCAAAAGCACGATTAAAACAATAAGTGCTAAAGAACAATAAAGCTTAAAATTCCTCTTTTTCATCGCTAATCCTCATAAGCTATTTTTGGATTTAAATACACATAAAGTATATCAATAAATAAATTCATCACGATAAAAACCAAAGTTACAAGCAGGACAAAACACTGCACCACAGGATAATCATGACTATAAATAGCTCCCACAGCATACCTTCCAAGTCCAGGCAGAGCAAAAAGTATCTCAACCACCACAGCCCCACCTAAAAGCTCGCCAAAGTGCATACCAAGTGAGGTACTAACAGGAACAAGTGAGTTTTTAAGCAAGTGCGTACGTGCAATTTTAGCCTCACTTAAAGCTCTTGCCCTTGCATAAAGCAAAAAAGGAGCTTTTAAACGTGCTAAAAAACTTGCTCTCATTAAACGCACATTTATACACAAAGACATTAAAGACAAGGTCAAAACAGGCAGTATATAACGAGTAAAACCAAGCTCACTAAAAGGAGAAAGCACACCAAAACCAAGTGTAAAAACAAGAATGAGTAAAAAACCAAACCAAAAACTAGGGATTGAAACCCCAGCAAAAGAAAAAAGCAAGATACATTTATCAAACAAAGAATTTTTCTTCAAAGCTGCAATTATACCTAAAGGAATGCTTACGCAGATCAAAAAAAGCATAGAAAGCAAGGTTAAACACAAAGTCGTTGGCAAATAATACAGCAAATCCCCCAAAACCTCGCGTTTAGTTACATAAGAAATGCCAAAATCAAGACTTAGGGCATTTTTAAGCCAAAGGAAGTATTGTTCTAAAAAGGGTTTGTTTAAACCAAGCTCTATGCGAGCAGTATTTAAGGCTTCATCAGTGGGTGGAATTTGAGATTGCACCAGATATGAAAAAGCAGGATCAACCGGACTTAAACGAAGCAAGGCAAATACCACAAAAGAAACCAAAAGCAAAATCAAAGGCACATATAAAAGACGTTTAAGTATAAATTTAAGCATACGCTAGCCTTGTGAAGTTTTTAACTTGATACATTTTTAAGTTCATATTTATTCTTGAAGCTCTATTTTGTGGAGCATAAACTCAGTTGCCATAGCTCCAAACTCAAAATGCTTGATCTTAGCTTTATCATAGACTGCAAAAATGCTTTCATAATTTATAGGTAAATATATATAGCTTTCTTGCAAGGCGTTTAGGACAAAATCATAATTCTTTCTTAAAATTTGCTCATCAGCAGTGTTTAAAATAGCTCTTATGCTTTTATCAATCTCTGCTTTATTGGCTAAATCCTTTTGAGCCATAAAATCTGCATGAGAAGGCTCAAGCATAGAACCTAAGAAAGAGTGAGGATCAAAAGGATTGCCCCAAGTTGAATTAAAAATCAAGTCAAAATCCCCACTCCTTTGCCTTTGATAAAAGCTCACTTCTTCACTTGCAAGCAAATTCAAATGTATATTTACCCTTGCTAAGTCCCCTTGTAAAGCCTCTGCAATAGCCTTTTGTATAGGATTTGTGCCTATATAAACAAGATCTAAACTTACTTTTTTATCATAAGCTTTTACACTTTTACAATCCACTTCTTTTTCAAGCCTTACATGATCAGCATAAGGCAAACTTGGGTGGAAAAGTTGATTTGCCTTTTGATTTAAATTGAGCAAAATCCCTTTCATCACAACATCCTTACAAAAGGCTTGAATGATGGTTTTTCTCAGCTTCATATCATTTGTGGCATGATCTTTTGAAGCATTTATAGTCAGCATAGTTGTGCCTTGAACGCCTGATTGTTTAGTCACAAAATTTTTATCTGTGCTTAAACGTTTAAAATTTTCATAACTAATAATATCCTCGCCCACCAAAAGATCAATGCCCTTGCTTTGAAGTGCTAAAACGCGTGAGTTTGGATCAGGTAAAACCTTGATGATAAGGCGGTCAAAATTTGGCTTTTTGCCTCTATAATAAGGATTAAGCTCAAAAATATCATATTCGCCCAAACGAGTTTGTTTAAGAACAAAGGCTCCAGAACCAATGGCTTTTTTAATGCCCTTTGAAGTATCCTCGCTTTGAAAGGCTGAAGGAGCAAGTATGCGGTAAGGACGAGGCAGGCTTAATTCTGCTAGGGTTGCTGAATACGCACTATCAAGCTTTAACTCAAAATGCGTCTCATCAAGGGCTTTAAAAGCACGAATTTTTTGAGTAAGTCCTAGCCAAGAATGCCTTTCTTTGTTTAGCATTATGGCTTTGAAATTTTTTTCTACAGCATAAGCATCAAGCTTTGTTCCATCTGCAAATTTTTGCCCCTTTGGGATAAAAAAAGTATAGGTTTTACCATCTTTACTTACTTCCCAAGAACTTGCGATTAAAGGTTCTATCTTGCCATCTTCGCCGTATCTTACCAAGCTTTCATAGGCTAAAACTTGAGCAAACATTTGATTTGGTGAATACAAATGCGGATTTAAAGCTCCAACATTTACTGGATAGGCAATAGTTAAATCTTTTGCAAAAACAAGACTAAAACTTAGCAAAAACAAGCTTATAAAAAATTTCATCTTTTATCCTCAAGTGAATTAATAAAGCCCATTGTAGCTTAAAAAAAATTTTTTCGTAAGCCCCTAGGGGGGATATATTTTTAAAAAGTTTTAGAAATATAAAAACTTCCTTGTGCTATAATTAGCCAAATTTAAAAAAAGAGCAAGCAAATGAAAGAAAAGCAAACCAAGTATATTTTCGTAACAGGAGGGGTGCTAAGCTCGCTTGGCAAGGGTATAGCCGCAGCTTCAATTGCTACCATACTTAAAAACTGCGGTTTAAAAGTAAGCATTTTAAAGGCTGATCCTTATATCAATGTTGATCCAGGCACCATGAGTCCTTTTGAACATGGAGAAGTGTTTGTAACAGCTGATGGGGCTGAAACTGATCTTGATTTGGGGCATTATGAACGTTTTTTAGATGAAAATTTAAGCCAGCTTAATAACTTCACCACAGGACGCGTCTATCAAAGCGTGATAGAAAAGGAAAGAAGGGGTGAATATCTTGGCAAAACCATACAAGTTATCCCTCATATAGTAGGCGAGATTAAAGAACGTATCAAGCAAGCTGCATCTGGTAAAGATATACTTATAGTTGAGATTGGCGGAACAGTTGGGGACATAGAAGGCTTACCTTTTTTAGAAGCCATACGCGCTTTAAAACTTGAAGTAGGTAAAAATAACGCTATGAATATCCACCTTACCCTAGTGCCTTTCATCAAAGCAGCAGGCGAGCTTAAAACCAAGCCAACCCAACACAGCGTCAATGAACTTCGCCGTATAGGTATAAGCCCTGATATGATTATCTGTAGAAGCGAGTTTAGCCTTGAAAGTGAACTTAAAGAAAAGATAGCCATAGCTTGTGGGGTAGCTAAAAACTGCGTCATAGAAAGCATAGATGCTCCAAGTATTTATCAAATCCCTTTAAATTTCTTAAAACAAGACATTTTAAACGCCATAGCCTCGCTTTTAGAGCTTAAAAATCTTAAGCCTGATATGAAAGAATACGACAGCCTTGTTAAAAGAGTAATCGCTCCAAGTGATGAGGTGCAAATTGCCTTTGTAGGCAAATACATAGATTTAAAAGAAAGCTATAAAAGCCTTACTGAAGCCTTAATTCACGCTGGAGCTGCACTTGATACAAGGGTAAATATCAAGTGGATTGATAGTGAAAAACTTGAGAGTCAAGATATCAACGAGCAACTTAAGGGAGTAAGTGGAATTTTAGTTGCTGGAGGCTTTGGAAATAGAGGCGTTGAAGGTAAAATCAAAGCTATTGAGTTTGCAAGAGTACATAAAATCCCATTTTTAGGTATTTGTCTTGGTATGCAGCTTGCCTTAATCGAGTTTGCAAGGCATGTTTTAGGCTTAAAAGATGCCAATTCTAGCGAGTTTGAAAGCAAGTGTAAAAATCCTGTGATTTTCTTAATCGATGAATTTATAGATAAAAATGGCACCAAGCAAATCCGCACCCACCAAACCCCACTTGGCGGCACAATGAGACTTGGCGAGTATGAATGCAAGATCAAAGAAAATAGCCTTTTAAGTCAAATTTATGCTGGTAAAAAAAGTATCAAAGAACGACACCGCCACCGCTATGAAGCCAATCCTAAGTATAGAAAAGATTTTGAAGAAAAAGGACTGATTATAAGTGGAGAAAGCAAGGGCTTGATCGAAGCTGTGGAGCTTAAAGATCATCCTTTTTTCATCGGCGTGCAGTTTCATCCTGAATTTACCTCAAGGCTTGTGAGTGTCAATCCTGTCATCTTAGCCTTTATCAAAGCAGCACTAAATCATGAACACGCTTAGTAAAGAAGAAATTAAACGCATTTTAGCCCTTCGTTTTGAAAAAGACTTGCATAAAAACTTATGTGATTTACCCCTACCAAGTCGCCTAAAAGATATTTATAAAGGTGCTGGACGCATCAAAGAAGCTATAGAAAAAAATGAAAAAGTAGCTATTGTTGGTGATTATGATGTTGATGGGGTAATAAGCTGTGTGATTATGGCTGAGTTTTTTGATGATATAGGCTTTGATTATGTGGTAAAAATCCCAAACCGCTTTAAGGATGGATACGGCTTAAATGAAGACATCGTTAAAGAGCTTAATGTTGATCTTATCATCACGGTTGATAATGGCATAGCTGCAACTGAAGCTGCAAGATTGTGCGAGCAAAAAGGCATTGATCTTATCATCACTGATCATCACATGCCCCCAGCCATGCTACCAAAAGCTTATGCTATCATTAATCCTAAGCAAAAAGGTTGTGATTTTCCAGATATTGAAATTTGTGGGGCTCAAGTGGCTTGGTATTTAATCGCTGCTTTAAAAGAAGTATGCAAACTCAAATACGATATGTGTAAATTTATCGAACTTTTAGCCATAGCCATAATGGGCGATATGATGGAGCTTAGAGACTTAAACAGGGCTTTAGTAAAAAAAGGCATAGAAAAGATAAATGCGTCCAAACGCCCTGCTTTTAAGGCGATCAAGCATTGTTGTCAAAAGGATAAATTTGAACTTGATCACATAGGCTTTTTAATCGCTCCTTTGATTAACTCAGCTGGCAGAATGGACGATGCGATGCTTAGTTATGAGTTTTTACACACCAAAGACTATGATAAGGCTTTAGAGCTTTTAAAACAGATCGTAGAATGCAACAACACCAGAAAAGAAGAAGAAAGACAGCTTTTTGAAGAGAGTCTTAAACAAGTTGATGAAAGCAAACCTTTTATCTTAGTCAGTGGTAAAGATTGGCATGAAGGGGTTTTAGGCATAGTTGCAAGTCGCCTAGCAAGACATTTTAACAAGCCAGCCTTTGTGTTTTGTGAATTTGAAAACAAGGCAAAAGGAAGTGCTAGAAGTGTCGGTAAAATAAATATTTTAAAACTCATTGAAAGTCAAAGAAATCTGCTTTTGGCGTATGGAGGGCACAAAGGGGCGGCTGGAGCGTTGCTAGAATGTAAAAATCTCGAACTTTTTAAAAACAATCTCGAAAAACTTTGTCAAGAACTTCCAAGCGAAGATTTTGTAAATTCAGAAGAGCTTTTAGGAAGTTTAGACATTAATGAAGTGGATTTTGAAATGCTTGAAATTTTAGAACATTTTGAGCCTTTCGGGCACAAAAACCCTCGTCCTTTGTTTGAATTTAAAGAACTTGTTGTTAAAAACAAAAAAAGACTTGGCAAAGATGAAAAACACCTAAAGCTCATACTTTGCAAGGACAATGCCAACATTGAAGCCTTATTTTTTAACTTTGATAAAGAACCAATGATAGGCGAAAAGATCACTTGCATAGCAAGCATTTCTAAAAACACTTTCAGAGGGCTTTTAACACCACAGCTCATCATTCAAGAACTTTTCATTAAATAATTTGCAATAAAAGCTAAAAATTAAATTTTGATAAGCCAAAAAATAAAAATATTTAAAAAATTTGCAAATTTCTTAAAATTTTACTCATTTTTTCAAAAAACTTAATCTTTTTTTAAAAAATTCCCATTTTTTTGTAATTTTTAGAGCTATTTAAGTTTATATTAAGGGGGGGGGGGGATACAATTTTCTTTCATTTTATTTTTTATGAAAGGCTTAACATGAAAAAAGTTTTAACAAGCTTTGCTCTCGTTTCAGCTCTAGCTTCTTCAGCAGCTTTAGCAGAACAATCAGGTGCTTTTGTCGGTATTGACGGAGGCTATGCTTCACATAAAGCAGGTAGTGAAAGTGGATACAACGGCTTTCGTTATGGTTTAGTTGGTGGTTATAAATACTTCCTTGATGACAATTTAGGTTTTAGAGGTTATGCAAATCTTACTTATGGAACTAAAGCGACTAAAGGTGGTAATAATCCTCAAATTGACAGATTTGACATAGGCGTAAATGCTGATGTGCTTTATAACTTCTTACAAAGTGGTGATCTTGAATATGGTGCTTTTGGTGGTTTGAGCCTTGATTATGCAAACAATAAAGTAAAAATAAAAAATGTAAGCGATATAAAAGCAAATGGTTTTGATCTTGGTATCAATCTTGGTTTAAGAGCAAACTACACTCAAACTCATGGCTTTGAGCTTTGGAGTAGATTTGGTTTAGTTGGTCCTAAAGTTGATGATAATGAGGATGGTGACAAACTTAAACAACCTTATGCTGTAGGACTTCGCTATACTTTCAATTTCTAATTTTATAGAAATTCATTAAATTCTAGCTAGAAAAGTTTTACTTAAAAAGCTGGAATTTACTCAAATAAGTCTTTTTATAGACTTGTTTGAAAGCTTTCAAAGTGTGATACAAAACTTAACTTTCTAAAATCTCCTAAAACTACCCTAGCTTAATTATTCTGGGGTAGTTTATGCTAGTGATAGCGTTTAAAAGATCGGCTCAACTTAAAAGATAAATTTCAAACAAAAAGCAAAGCTTATAAAAGCATATTGTCTTTATCTTTTACTTTCAAAATAAATTTCAAGCATTATTCAGCAAAGCAAGACTTAAAGCCATTACACCCATACCCGCAAGCAAGCCATACAAGCAGTGATGAGCCTCCCCATACACCCTAGCTGCTGGTAAAAGCTCATCAAAAGAGATATACACCATAATCCCAGCAATAATCGCAAAGGTAAAAGCCAAAGTCAAATCCCCCACAAAAGGTAGGAGCAAAAACACACCCACCAAAGCACCGATTGGCTCAGTAAGCCCTGAAAGCGCTGAGTAGATAAAGGCTTTTTTCTTATCTCCAGTAGCGTGATAAATCGGCAAAGAAACCGCCATACCTTCTGGGATATTGTGAATAGCAACAGCTATGGCTATGGCTATGCCAAAAGAAAGATTATCAAGCGAGGAAACAAAAGTCGCAAAACCTTCTGGAAAATTATGTATGGCTATGGCTATGGCGGTTAAAATTCCAGTGCGTTTAAGTGCTTTTTGCTTTGAGTTGTTAAATTCAGCCCTCGCATTTGTTTTGCGTTCAACAAGAGGGCAAATCTTAAGCTCATCATACTGCCCTTTTTCATCAAGGTGTAAATTTTCAGGGATAAGTTTATCTACAAAAGCTGATAACACAATGCCAAGAAAAAAGCACACTATAGCGATAAATTCGCCCCAAAACCCCTCATATACGCGAGAAAAATCCTTAAAAGCTTGAGGCAAAATCTCCATAAAAGAGATATAAATCATCACTCCAGCTGAAAACCCAAGCCCTATAGAAAGGACTTTTAGATTATCTTGTCTTGAAAAAAAGGCGATAATCGCACCAATAGCCGTTGAAAAACCAGCCAAAGCGGCAAGCAAAAATGCAAATAAAACTTGACTTGAACTTATATCCATAAATAAAAAAACCTTAGATAATAAAAATTCTCTTTTAATAAGAATTGTATCATATTAATTTTGAAAAATGATAAACAAAACACAAAAATTTTATAAAAATATCCTTAAATTTAAGCATTTTTTCAGGGGGGGGGGGGGGTACAATTTTTCTTTTATTTTATTTTAGGAGGAGAAAATGATCTATGCTTTGGCTATATTTTTCCCTTGGCTTGCTTTAATGATCAAGGGTTTTTGGATACAAGGTATCTTTTGCCTTATTTTGCAATGCACCATGATAGGTTGGCTACCAGCTACTATTTGGGCGATCATGGCAATCAACCAAAAAATAAACCAAAAACGACACAAAGAAATGATTGACGCGATAAGCAAAAATCAAAACACTCAAGCATAACGAAATTCAAGGGGCTTTATCTTTTAAGCTCCTTGAAAACTCAATTTTTACCTTTTTTAGCCTTTTTGATTTATTTGCATTCTTACTCTGCCTTTTTTCCAACTTGTGATAAAAACAACGATTAATTTATTTGGTATTTCTATAAGATAAGGATATGAGTAAAAACTCAAAATGGTGGAGGCGAGGGGGATCGAACCCCTGTCCAAAAACAAAACAACTTAAGCCTCTACATACTTAGTAAAGATGAAAACTTCACTGCACCAAGCTCATCTTCCAAAACTTTTAAGCACAGCTAAGACTAAACTTCATCTCAAGATCGTCAAACTTGAAACTACGCTATCAAAGGATTACTCGCTGTTTTAACTAGATAGTATCATCAAAAAGCAAGGCTCAACTGAACTTAGGCTACTTTAGCGTAAGCAGGAGCGAATTTAACGTTGTTTGCGTTTAAATTTGGTCGGACTTTTAACGCTTTGTCCAAAGCGGTATGCCACCTAAGCCACCCTGCTCCTGTCGAAGCCAAGTCGCCCCCTTACTTGGATATGGAATTTGGCATTTTAACCAAACTTGGATTAAAAACAGCTAAAACCGCATCATCGTTTTCATAGCTCCTGCAATACTTCTCAAATTGATCGCTTAAAAGCAAAAGCCAATCCGTAAATTCATCACTTGCTGGACCAGTAAAACGTTTTGCTTGACTCATAAGCTCCTCGCAAAACACACACAGATCAGTAACCTCAACAAGCTCAAGCCTTCTTGAAGCCCAAGCTGTGTTGTGTGCGAGGGTTTCAAGCTCATCAATAGCCTGCTTGTATTTGTCTGTATCGCTTGCAAGCTTGATGATAAGAGGTTCAAACCGATCACACATAGTGCGAAAAAATTGCAAAAATTTTTCTATATCATCATGCTCAAAATCTTGCTCTAAATTTTGTAATATCCCCATAATTTCCGCTAAGTCTTTTTATTTTTAACCTAATTCTAGCAAATTTTAGCTAAAATCTCGTAATAAATTTATCACAAGTGCAAAAATGGATCGAATAGTAGAAATAGAAAAATTTTCCCCAGATGAAGCTTATGAAAGCTCTTTACGTCCTTCAAATTTTGAAGGCTACATAGGACAAGAAACAATTAAAAAAAACCTAAGTGTTTTTATACAAGCGGCTAAAAAAAGGGGTGAATGCCTTGATCATAGCCTCTTTAGTGGACCTGCTGGGCTTGGTAAAACTACGCTTGCAAATATTATCGCTAGTGAAATGGGGGCAAATATCAAAACCACAGCCGCACCTATGATAGAAAAAAGTGGGGATTTAGCAGCGATTTTGACAAATTTAAGTGAAGGCGATGTGCTTTTTATCGATGAGATTCATCGCTTAAGTCCGGCTATTGAAGAGGTTTTATACTCTGCTATGGAGGATTTTAGGCTTGATATTATCATAGGAAGCGGACCTGCGGCTCAAACTATCAAGATAGATCTGCCTAAATTTACGCTCATTGGGGCTACAACAAGGGCTGGAATGCTTAGCAATCCTTTACGAGATCGCTTTGGTATGCAGTTTCGCCTTGAATTTTATAGCGATGAAGAACTAGCCTTAATCATACAAAAAGCAAGCTTGAAGCTTGATAAAGAGTGTGAAAAAGCCGCTTCTTTAGAGATAGCAAAACGCAGCCGCTCAACGCCTAGAATAGCCTTGCGTTTGCTTAAAAGAGTAAGGGACTTTGCTGAGGTAAATGACGAAACAAACATAAGCGAAGCAAGAGCCGTGCAGGCTTTAAACTCACTTGGGGTAAATGAACTTGGCTTTGATACTATGGATTTGCGGTATTTAGAGCTTTTAACAGCAGCCAAAAGGCGTCCTATAGGGCTTGCTAGCATAGCAGCAGCACTAAGTGAAGATGAAAATACCATAGAAGATGTGATAGAGCCTTATTTGCTCGCCAATGGCTACATAGAACGCACCGCAAAAGGACGAGTTGCTAGCCTTAAAAGCTATGAAATTTTAAAGCTTGGGTATGAGAAGGGCTTGTTTGATTAAAAATAAGCAAGAAAAAAAATATTACGAGCAAAACAAGTAAAATATGACAATCTGTTTTCACAATCACTGAAAAAACTATTTCAAGGCAAGATATAAGATCAAAATTTTTTGACTTATTTTGTAATTTTTTCTTTCAACACATTTGTGTTATAATGCTTTTTTAAATTTAAGGACAAAACTCATGAATGGGAAGTTTTTTTTCATAGGCTTGATTTTAGTGGTGCTGTGCTTGCTTTTGTATTTGTTTAAAAGCTTTTTGATGGTTATAGCTATTGCTTCTTTGATGGCAGTTGCTACCTCAAATATCAATGCTAAATTTTTAAGCCTTTTTCATGGTAAAAAAGTGCTTGCGGCAAGTTCTACGACTACGCTTATGCTTCTGCTTTTTTTTGTGCCATTTTTTTATGCCATTACAAAAATGGGCGTAGCGTTAAAAAATTTTGATATCAGTCATTTAAATGCTACTTTGCTTTATTTTAAAAACTATCAGTTTAATTTGCCCGAGTCCTTAGCCTTTTTAGAGCCAAAGATAAGGGAATTTATCGCTAGTATTGATTTAAACAGCCTTTCAAAAAATGCTTTTACTCAGCTTGGAAATTTCACAAAAATCGGGGCGAAATTTCTTACTGATATGGTTTTAATCATCGTTTTTTACTTCTTTGCTAATCTTTATGGCACCCAGCTTATCATCTACTTAAAATCAGTCATTCCTATCAGCAAAGAAGAATTAAATGAAATTTTAAGCGAGGTAGGTAATGTCATGGCGGTGGTGTTTTACTCAACTGCTGTTATTTCTATACTTGAGGGGATTTTATTTGCCCTTATCATTGCTTTTTTTGGTTATGATGGCGTGCTTTTTGGCATTATCTTTGCTTTTTCTTCACTTATACCAGCAGTTGGTGGAGCTTTGGTATATGTGCCTTTAAGCTTATATGAATTTGCTTTAAATGGCTGGCAAAACGCAGCTTGGATATTTTTAGCTTCTATTATCATCATTTCACTTATTGCTGATACTTTCATCAAGCCTTTGATTATCAAGTGGATTAATGAAAAGCTTGTAAAAACTCCAACGCAGATCAATGAGCTTCTCATCTTTTTATCCATGCTTGCTGGAATTTCAAGCTTTGGTTTTTGGGGCATTATACTAGGACCTGCGATTTTAACCTTTTTCATCTCGACGATAAAAATGTATGTGATTTTAAAGGATAAAAAATTAGTCTAAGATAAAATTTTGCATATCATCACTTCCATAAAAGCTAAGATAGTTTTCAAGGGCTTTTAAGCCTTCTTCTTTTTTACCTTGCAAATTTTTAGCCCTTGCAAAAATAAGCCATGAATTTGGCTCTTTTGCATCTAAAGAATTCGCCTTTAAAGCCCAAAATATAGCTTTTTCATAGTCTTTATTTTCAAGATGAAAAGAAGCAAGCTTTAAAGCACTTTGCGTATTTTCTTTGGCGTAAAACTCAGCTTTTAATTTGGCTGGATTTATGGGGTAGGATTTAAGAATGACTTTCTTTTGTGGGCTTAAAGGGGCTAAATTCAAAGCCTGATCTTTTGCATTTATTTTTGCTAAAAGTTCTTCTTTTGCAAGTTTAGCTTTTGCAAGCTCTAGTCTTTGAAGCATTTTATTTTTCTCATGCAAAGCGATTTTAATCCGCTCTTTTTGTAAATTTTGTTCTTGTAAAAAGAAAAATACCCCAGCCAAAGAGCCCGCACACAAAGCAAGATAGGCAAATTTTAAAGCAAAATGTTTGAATTTATAAGCCTTGTATTTTTGCTCGAGTTCTTGAAGTTGGTATTCAGTCATAAGCTATCCTAAAATATTGTGATACAAAGCACTCAGCTCAAGCAAAGTTTTTTCACTTTTTGGCTTATTTTTATAATGAATTTGCAAGTCTTTAAAACTCAAAATAAGCTTATCAAGGGTTCTTAGATTGTATTTTGCAAGCTTTAAAAGCCATTTTGCATTTGAGGATTTAAGCTTAAGTTCAAATTTAAGCTCAAGATAAGCTTCAAGCTCAGTTAAACTTAAATTTGAAAGCTCAAAAATACCTGAAATTCGGCTTTTAAAATGTTCTTTATGAAAATCATCAAGCAGTTTATGCGTGCTTAAAATAAAGCTTATATTGCCTATATCGCTAAGCACACGCAATCTTTCAAGCACCTTTTTTTCATACATTCCAAGCTCATCAAGGGCGATGATGAGCTGCTTTTGCTCTTTTAATCTTAAGCAAAGCTCTTTAAATTCAAACTCTTGTTTAAAAATGCTTCTACTTAAAGCTTTTAAAAAAGCATTTTCATCACTAAAAGGTTCATTAAAAAGTATGAGTTTATGTTCTTTTTGAAGCTGATGAAGCAAAATGCTTTTTCCACTCCCACTTTTTCCCACAAGCAAGATCAAATTTTGCTTGAGTTTCAAGGCGTTTAAAATTTCATTTAAAACGCAAAGTTGTGAATAAAGTGGCACAAAAACTTCACTCATAGCGAATATCCTAAGTCCTTAAGGCTTGGCGAGCTTGAGCTTTCAATAATGCGAGGTGTGATGATAAAAACGATCTCACTTGTTTGTCTGCCTTGATTTTCACTGCGAAACAAAGCTCCTAAAAGAGGGATTGAGGACAAAAAGCTAACTGAGTTTTCATCGCTTAGTTCATCATGGCTGATGAGTCCGCCTAAAATAAGGGTTTGATTATTATCCATTTGCACGACTGTGGAGAGTTTTTTTTGTATGGTATCAGGGGCTATGCTTCGTGGCGTGTCTTGTCTGCGGCTATCTTGAGGGTATTTAAAACTGCTTAGACTAGGATTTATCCTTAGCATGATTTTATTATCATCTGAAATTTCTGGCAGTATATTAAGCAGTATGCCTACAAAAATGGAGTAATTGTTAAAAACCTCGCTCACAGTTGTCCCACTTTCTGTGCTTTTTGAGCTTTCTTTGACTTGATAATTTATAGTATCACCTACTGAGATGATGGCTTGTTGATTGTTTAGGGCGACAAGCTTTGGATTTGAAAGCACTTTTGTTTGTCCATTTTGTGAGAGAAAATTAAGCACTGAGCTTAAATTTACATTAGCATTTAAACCCAAATTCCTTACAAATAAGCTTCCGCTTTGATCTGATTGAAAGCTTAAATTTGAGTTTGTGCCGTCTTTGTTTTGGCTGTTAAAATCAAGGCTGAAATTTTGCCAATTAATCCCACTTGAATGCGTTTCATTAAGGCTTACTGCGATGATTGAAACATCAATGATGACTTGCTTTTTAAGTCTGGCTCTAAGTGTATCGATGTATTGTTTAGCTCTTAAAAGCTGGCTTGGTGTGCCTGTAATGGTTATAAGTCCGGTGTTTGCGTTGATGATGATGGCTTTATTTTCTTTTTCAAGTTCAAGTAAATTTGCAAGTTGGACCTCTATATCTTGCCAAAAATCAAAACGTTCTAAGCTTTTTACAACATTATCTTCAGTATTTGCTTCAATACCACCAAAATCATTTTGCTTTGAACGCGAATCAACAGAAGCTTTAGTTACGCTTTGTCCCTCACGGATAGAAGTGATATAACTGAGTTTAAAGGTTTGGGTTTTAAAGCTTGAAATTTTAAGAATTTTGCCATTAAAATCAAAATGCAAATTCTGCTCTTTAATAAGAGTATGAAAAATCTCATCTAAGCTCATTTGCTTGATATAGATATTTTTTTGCAAAAGATTGATCTTGTCTCTTGCGCTTTCATCAGCAAAAATAATGCTAAAAGAGCATTCTAAAGCAAGTTCTTCTAAAATTTCTTCAGTGCTTACTTCTTCAAGCACACTTAAGTCAAAAAGGCGTTTAGAGCACGCATTTAAGTGGCTTTGCAACATTACAAGCAAAAAGCAGCTAATCAATAAAAACTTTATGGTTTATCCTTTTTAACTTAAGATAAAAAAGCTCTTGATCTCTTTGCAAAAGCACAGAGTCATTTGAAATTTCAAGCAAGCGAGCATTATCTAATGCTTCATTTACTTGATACCAAATTCCATTTATTTTGGCTTTTTGATTAAAAATTGCTTGAAGTTTTAAATTTGTATCAATCTTTATATCTTCATCATAAAAAGGATTTTTAAATTGCATGATGTCAATGGATTTTTGCAAAGGCATAGCTTGAATAGAAGTTAAAAAAGCTATACCAAAGCAAAAAATCCATTTTTTCAAGTCTAATCCTTGCCGTGATTTTGTCCTAACTCATCACTAAAGTCAGCCGCTGCAAAACGTTTAAGCTGGCGATATCTTCTTTGTGCATCAGCTTTATTTTTTGCATATAGTTCGGCTGCATGCTCTGGACTTGACTTTTTAAGTGAGTTATAACGCACTTCATTAAGCAAGAAGCTTTCATAAAGATCCCAATCCGGAGCCTTGCCCTCAAGCTTAAGTGGATTTTTACCCTCATCTTGCAAGCGAGGATCAAAGGTATATAAAGGCCAATATCCACATTTTGTAGCAAGTTCGCCTTGATCGCCTGAATTTCCTAGCCCACCTTTAATACCATGAGCTATACAAGGTGAATAACAAATCACCAAAGAAGGACCATCATACGCTTCAGCCGCCATTAAGGCTCTAATGAGGTGGTTATAATTAGCGTTTGAATTAACCTGAGCGACAAAAATATAACCATAAGTCATAGCAATTTGCCCTAAGTCTTTTTTCTGCACTGGTTTTCCAGCAGCAGCAAATTGAGCTACAGCTCCGGTATGCGTTGATTTAGAACTTTGTCCGCCTGTATTTGAATACACTTCAGTATCAAGCACTAAAACATTGACATTTTCTCCACTTGCTAAAACATGATCAAGCCCACCATAGCCTATATCATACGCCCAACCATCGCCACCAAAAATCCAGTGTGATTTTTTGGTTAAGAAGTGTTTAATATCTAAAATTTCAGCAGCAACTTTGTTGTCTTTATTTTGTTCTAAGATAGGCACGAGCTTATCGCGAATTTCTAGGGTTTTTGCACTGCTGTCTTTGTTGGCAATCCACTCTTTAAATAAAGCTGAAAGTGCATTTGGCACACTTGACATATTGTCATTCATAATCGTTTCTATGCGGTGGCGAACAGCTTCAGTAGCCACTTTCATACCAAAGCCAAATTCAGCATTATCTTCAAAAAGCGAATTTCCCCAAGCCGGTCCATGTCCATTTTTTACACTTTTTCTATAAGGAGTTGAAGGAGCTGAACCGCCATAAATCGAGCTACAACCTGTAGCATTGGCAATAATCATTCTCTCGCCAAAAAGCCTTGTTACAAGAGTGATATAAGGCGTTTCTCCACACCCTGGGCAAGCTCCGTGGAATTCAAATAAAGGCTGAGAAAATTGTGCGCCTTTGACATTTTCTTTTGCCATAACTTCATCTTTGTAAGTGATTTGTTTGAATAAATAATCCGCATTTTCTTGCTCGCCAAAGTCAATCTCTTCTTCTAAAGGCACCATAACTAAAGACTTTTCTTTAGAAGGACATTCATGCACGCAAAGCTCACAACCGGTGCAGTCAAGTGGAGAGACTTGAATTTTAAACTGCAATTTCTCGCCCTTTGTCCCTTTAGCTTCAAGATGATGATCTTTAACGCCTTGTGGAGCTAAAGAAAGCTCATTATCATTAATCAAAAATGGACGAATAACCGCATGAGGACAAACTGAAGCACATTGATTACACTGAATGCAGTTTTTTTCTATCCAACGAGGCACCATAACACCTACACCACGTTTTTCAAATTCAGTTGTCCCACTTTCAAAGTGCGCGTCTTCATAACCTAAAAAGGCTGAAACAGGCAGATCATTTCCCCTTGCTCTTTCCATAGGACGAGCGATTTTTTCAACAAATTCTGTGCCTTTATACGCATGCACAAGCTCTTTGCTCTCATCTTGTAAATTCGCCCAAGCTGGATCGACATTTACTTTTACAAGACCATCAGCACCTACATCAATAGCTTTATAGTTCATCTCAACGATAGCATCGCCTTTTTTGCCATAAGTCTTATAAGCAAGTTCTTTCATATGCTTTTGAGCTTGTTCGAAAGGAATGATATTAGTAAGCTTAAAGAAAGCTGACTGCATAATGGTATTTGTGCGATTACCTAAGCCTATATCGCGCGCAAGTTTGGTAGCGTTGATGATATAGAAGTTGATTTTTTTCTCAGCAAGAATTTTCTTGACTTTATTTGGGATATGTTCTATGGTTTCTTTTTCGCTCCAAATACTATTAAGCAAGAAAGTTCCATTTTCTCTAATACCCTCAAGCACTTCATAAGTCTCAAGATACGCAGCTACCGAGCAAGCCACAAAGTGAGGCGTTGTCACAAGATAGGTTGAGCGTATAGGCTTTTTAGAAAATCTTAAATGGCTTCTTGTATAACCACCTGATTTTTTACTATCGTATGCAAAATACGCTTGTGCGTAAAAGTCTGTATTATCGCCGATAATTTTAATGGAGTTTTTGTTTGCTCCAACGGTGCCGTCTGCTCCAAGTCCATAAAACAAACATTCTGTAGTGCTGTCATTGCTTAAAGAGATATTATCTTTTACCTCAAGTGAAGTATGAGTTACATCATCAACTATACCAACAGTGAAGTTATTTTTTGGCTCTTTTTGGTTTAAATTCTCAAACACAGCAAACATTTGAGCAGGATTGACATCTTTTGAGCTAAGTCCATATCTTCCACCTACGATTAAAGGAGCGTTTTCTTTATCATAAAAAGCTGCGCGCACATCAAGATAAAGTGGCTCACCAAGAGAACCTGGCTCTTTTGTGCGATCTAAAACAGCGATTTTTTTCACTGATTTTGGCATAACATTAAAGAAGTATTTTAGGCTAAATGGGCGGTAAAGATAGACTTTTAAAAGCCCTACTTTTTCGCCTTTTTTGTTAAGATAATCCACAACTTGCTCTAAAGTTTGAGTCACAGAACCCATAGCAATAACTATCCTTTCAGCATCAGGCGCACCATAATACACAAAAGGTTTATACTCTCTACCGGTAATCTTTGAAAACTCGACCATATATTCATTTACAACATCAGGCAAGGCATCATAAAAGCGGTTTGATAATTCTCTAGTTTGAAAGTAAATATCATCATTTTGTGCTGTTCCTCTTGTCTTTGGATTTTCAGGTGTAAGACAGGAGTTTTTAAATTCACGCACCGCGTCTTTATCAAGCAAGCGATCAAAATCAGCATAATCCATAAGCTCGATTTTTTGAATTTCATGGCTTGTTCTAAAGCCGTCAAAAAAGTGCATAAATGGCACACGACCTTTGATAGCTGCAAGATGAGCCAAGCCTGCTAAATCCATAGTTTCTTGCACAGAATGCGAGCAAAGCATAGCAAAGCCGGTTTGTCTAGCTGCATATACATCTTGATGATCCCCAAAGATAGACAAGGCTTGAGAAGCAATTGATCGTGCTGCGACATGGATTACACAGGGGAGGAGTTGTCCGGCGATTTTATACATATTTGGAATTTTAAGCAAAAGTCCTTGAGAAGCTGTAAAAGTAGTGGTTAGTGCTCCAGCTTGAAGCGAGCCATGCACGGTTCCAGCAGCTCCTGCTTCACTTTGCATTTCTACAACTTTAACCGGTGTTCCAAAAAGATTCTTTTTCCCAGCTGCTGCCCAAGCATCGACATGATCGGCCATAGGCGAACTTGGCGTGATAGGATAAATCCCGGCAACTTCAGTAAAAGCATAAGAAGCATATGCGGCTGCTTCGTTGCCGTCCATAGTTTTCATTTTTTTAGCCATAATGAATTCCTTTCTTTTTTGTAGGGTTGTTTTTGTGTTATGCCGTTTAGGATACTATTTATTTTCTTAAAAGTTAATTAAGCCATTTTGATAATCAAGACTGCGACAATGTTTTGAGTGGAATTTACACATTTTAGCGAAGTCTATTTGAGGGGATTGTATCGGTTAAAAGCAAATCAAAGAGCAAATACCATTTAAAAAATATTTTAAAAATATTAAATGGTATTTGCAAATTCATAACAAAACTTTTATGAAATTATCTTAACTAAAAGATTTTTTCATATCAATCACATAGCGGAATTTAGCCTTGCCACTTGTAAGATTGTCATAAGCTTCATCTATCTTATCTGCTGTGATGATCTCAGTTTCTGGATAAATTTTATGCTGCAAAGAAAAATCAAGCATTTCTTGAGTTTCTTTCATACCGCCGATTAAAGAGCCATACACTTTTTTACCAGCCTTAAATACAAGTGTATCTATGCTGATTTGTGGCATTACTTCAGCTGGTGGTAAGCCTACTATTGCAAGTTCGCCGCCGTATTTTAAAAGATCGATATATTCACTTACCTTATAAGCTGTTGGTATAGTTGAGATGATAAGATCAAAACGTTCTTTTACCTCACTTGGCTTTGTTGAGGTATAAAGAGCCTTTGCGCCCATTTTTAAAGCTTCTTCTTTTTTCTTATCATTTCTTGCAAAAACATATACTTCTGCGCCCATTTTTACAGCATATTTTACTGCCATAGAACCAAGCCCACCAAAGCCAGCTACGCCAACTTTATCTCCAGCTTTAATTTGGCTAAATTTCAAAGGTGAATATGTCGTAATGCCAGCACAAAGCAAAGGCGCAACTTTTTCAAGTGGAGCATCACTTGGCACACATACTGCAAAATGCTCATGAACGACTATATTGTTACTATATCCACCATAAGTTGGTTCATTATTATGAAAGCTATCTTTGCAATCATAAGTAAAAGTTGTTTTGCCATTCATACAAAATTGCTCTTGACTTTTTTTGCAAGCTTCACATTCTCCACAAGAATTCACCATACAACCAACGCCAGCATAATCACCCACCTTAAACTTACTCACCTGTGAGCCCACAGCGATCACTCTACCAGCGATTTCATGTCCTGGCACCATAGGATAAATTCCCTCATGCCATTCGCTTTTTGCACTATGCACGTCGCTATGACAAATGCCTGCAAAAAGGATTTCGATTAAGATATCTTTTTCTCCAAGTGCGTGACGTGAAAAATCATAAGGCTTAAATTTAGCATTTTTATCAGCCACAGCAAAACCTTTTGCTGAAATTCGTTTGCCACTAAGGGCTTCACTAATGTAATTTTGCATTTTTTCTCCTTTAAATTTGTAATGATGATGAAATTATACAACCAGACACTTAGTGTCTGTCAAGAGCAAATTTTAAATTTTTTAAATTTTTTTCAAAAAAGCTCTTTTATAGCGGTAAATTCATACTTTTTTGTATAAATATCCTTACAAATAAAATCACACAAAAAAAGCCAAGTAAAATCATAGGCACAAAGACAAGTAAATCAAGGCTAAAATACTCTATAAAAAGCCCACAAACAAAAACACCAAAACTTATACCTAAATTTGAAAAGCTTACAAAAAGTCCATTTGTTAGCTCTTTGGCTTTTTCAAAAGGACTTGAGATGAGAAATTGTGTAAGATTGTTTGCCATGCCTGATAAAACGCCAAGTAAGGCAAGTATAAAAATCATCAACGCACTATGTTTTTCGCCTAAAAAGAGCAAAAAATAAAGCCCTATCATCAAAAAAGCAAGAGCAAATGAAGTCATTTTTTCATAACTTAAAACCTTGCCTGCTAAGAAATTTCCCAAGACACTAAAAAGCCCATACACAAAAAGGGCAAGGCTAATAAAGCCAAAATCAAAACCAGCACTATTATGCAAAAAATCAGATAAAAAGCTATAAAAACCATAAATTGCTGCCACGCACACAAACACAGCCAAAACACTGATCCACAAAAGAGGCTTTGAAAGTATAGAACTTTGAGCTTTAAAACTTGAACTTTGAGCTAAGCTTAAAGGCTTGACAAAGAAAAAAGTCGTGCAAAAACACAGCAAATTCAAAGCAAAGAAAAAGCCCATAGCCCATTCAAAAGAAAAATGAGAACCTAAAAAAGTCGCTATACTCACCCCTAAAACCATGCCCATACTCATACCCATAAACACAAAAGAAATCGCCCTTGCACTTTGCTTTTTATCTTTTGAGCTATGAGCGGCTAAGCTCAAAGCTAAGGCTATATATACAGGGTGTAAAAAAGCTGGCAAGAGGCGAAAAAAGAGCAAAATTTCAAAACTACTTGCAAATATACTTCCAAAAGCACTTATACAAAAAAGGCTTAAGATAAGAAGCATTAAAGGCTTAGGCTTGATCTTTTCACAAATAAGCGGAGTAAGTGGGGCAAAAAGCATGACAACAAAGGCAAAATAACTTACTATATGAGCTGCTTTTGTGCTTGAAATGCTAAATTTCAAAGCGATAATAGGCACAAGTCCCATAATGCCAAGTGAAGAACTGATGATAGCAAAAACGCCAAGAGTGAGGGTAAAAAGGAGGATTTTGTTTTCTTTATCTTTGGTGTTGAGCTGTGCTGTTTGCATATCTTTTTCCTTATTTTTAAAACTTAAATGAATTATAAAGCCTTACACTTGGTGTTTGTCAAGGCTTGATTTAAAAAAATTTACAAATTTTTTCATTTTACTCTTGACAGATACTAAGTATCTGCGTTTATAATTTCAAAAGCGAAACAAAAACGCTAGAAAATTTTACACATTTAAAGGAGAAAAAATGAAAAATGTCTTGCTTATCAATGGAAGCAAAAAATTTGGTAACTCAGAAGCAAGGTTAAGTGCTACACTTCAAGAACTTGCAGCTAAAACTTTAAGTGAGCTTGGCTTAAACATAGTTCAAACACACATCGATAAAGGTTATGATATAGAAGAAGAGGTGCAAAAAATTCTCAATGCTGATGCTTTGATCTATCAAATGCCGGGCTGGTGGATGGGCGAGCCTTGGATAGTTAAGGAGTATATCGATAAAGTCTATCTTGCAGGATATGGGAAATTTTTCACAAGTGATGGCAGACACAGGGACAATCCTACCAAAAACTATGGCACAGGCGGACTTTTAAAGGATAAAAAATACATGTTTAGCCTCACTTGGAATGCTCCACTTGAAGCCTTTACAGATAAAGATGGCTTTTTTGGTGGTGTAGGCGTTGATGGAGTGTATTTGCATTTGCATAAAGCTCATGAGTTTTGTGCTATGAGTGCTTTGCCAACTTTCATCTGCACTGATGTAGTGAAAAATCCTCAAGTTGAAAAATACCTCAACGATTATGAGACACATTTAAAGAAAATTTTTGCTTAAAATATATCTTAAATTACGCTTTGCTGGATTAAGTTTATCTAGGCAAAGCGTGATATAAACAAGCTTAAAAGATAAATTTACTTTTATTTTTAAATTCATCTTTTTACATACCCTAGCCTAATATATTTTCACATATTGACAAAACATATCATCATTTTAATCAAATTTAAATTTTAAAAATTATTATTATTATGATATAATTTCACTTTTTATTTTTACAAAAAAAACAAGGAGAAAAGCAATGAAAAAACGCTTTGTATTTTCAAGTTTGCTTTGCTGTGTGGTTTTAAGCCTAAAAGCTGATGAAATAGGCGGTATAGAAAGCTTTGAGCTTGAGAAAACACATATTGAAGCAGGTTTTATAGAAGCAGATACAAATGTGCGTAATGTCGAAGTGGTGGGGCAAGAACAGCTCCATGATAGGGGTGATGATAGCATTACTGAAGTGTTGCAACGCACGCCGGGTGTGAGCTTTGTGGATTATGGCTCTGGTAAGTCAATAGATATGAGAGGACAAGGTGAAAAAGCTGGAAATTCAGTAAAAGTTATGGTTGATGGTAAGATTATCAATACCCTTGACACAGGACATATAAACACGCCTTTTGATACCATTTGGCTTGAAAATGTTGATCATATAGAAGTCGTTCCGGGCGGCTCAGCCGTGCTTTATGGTGATGGCACGAGGGGGGGGGGCATTAAACATTATCACAAAAACGCCTAGTGAAGATGCTTTTACTATAGGCGTAAATGGACAAATGTATGATAAAGTCTCAAACTGCGTAAGCATACCTCCCTACACCTCAATTGATCCAAGAGCCCCAGTAAGCTGCAATATCCAAAAAGGCGGTGAGCTTTATACAAGCATAACCAAACGCATTGATGATAAGCTAGCCTTTAATTTTGGAGCAAATCAATTCAATATCAGAGGCTATAATAGAGGAATTTATAGAAGAGGTTATCAAATCCAATCAAAAATTTTTTATGAGCCAAGCGAGGATACTAAACTGAGTTTTGGCTACAAATGGTATAGCTCCTTAAACAGCGAGGCAAGTTATCTAGAAAAGCGACGCATAGAAGAAGATCCGACTCAAGTTTCAGACACTGAACGCATAGTAAAGTATAACCGTCCTGAACTTGATTTGAAGTTAAGTCATTATTTTGGCGATAATCTTGAGCTGAATGCTTTGGTGTATTATCATCATCTTAAACAGCATTTTATAAAAAATCAAGGCTATTCGGGCGTAAAGCCAAAACTTGTGGGTGATTATAAAGATATAATGTTTGGAAGCAAAGTTGATAGTAGGTATTATTACTCTACTTTTGGTTCTTATTTGATGCTAGGATATGATTTTGAAAGTCATACAGCAAAAAGAAATGGCATACACACCTATGAAAGACCTATGTTTGCTGATAGTTTTACCCATACTATGCTTGATATAACCAGAAATAGTCATTCATTTTACGCTTTTAATTCGCATTATTTTATGAGAATTTTATTTTAAATTATGGCTTGCGTTATGCTGTGGCTTTGTATTCAGGGCAAAGATATACTTTTGATGAATCTACAAATCCTATGCTTCAAATCAATGTCATTCCACCAAGATATACCATTGATACCAAAGAAGAAAATTTAGCCTATGAGCTTACACCTACTTTTAAATTCTCAGATACAGGTAAAATTTATGTTAAATTTGAACGAGGCTACATCACGCCTTTACCAACTCAGCTTTTTGATAGACGCGATACTTACTCAACTATAGATTGGAGCACAGGAGCTCCTTATACACAAGAAAATCCTTACTCACCTTCAAATGTTAGCTCAGAGCATTATGATACCTATGAACTTGGATTTAGCGAGGATTTTTTTAACTTTTTATCCGTGCAAGCGACTGGATTTTATACCATTACAAAGGGCGAAATTTATAATTCTGGTAATCCACACTTCGCCTCAGAAAATGGCTCTACGCAAACGGTTGAGTGGTTTTATAGAAATTTAGATGAAACAAAAAGACTAGGAGTTGAGCTTTCATTGCGCCAAGATTTTGGTTATTTGCGTTTAAGACAAAGCTTTTCTCATGTAAGCGCAAAAATCTCTAAAGGCATATATGATAATACTCACATGCCTTATATCCCAAAAAACAAAGTCAGCCTTGGTGTAGAATATGATCTGCTTAAAAATTTGACTCTTTTTGCTGATTATACTTATATAGCTAAAGCACTTGATGGCGGAACGACGGTTAGGATATCAGGAAGTGAAATTTTAAGCTTTCAAGATCAAGAATACATGCCAAGCTATTCACTTACTGATGTAGGTATGAGCTATCAAATTCAAGGACTTAAGATAGTTTTAGGAGTGAAAAATCTCTTTGATAGACAATACACAGTCTTTCAAGGACCGCAAATAACTGACCCAAACCGATCTGGCTCAAGGTATTATATATTAGGCGATGGACGCAGTTATTATCTTAATTTGCGTTATGATTTTTCTAAACCAAAATAAAAATCTTTCAATTTAACAAAAACTAGCACAAAATATGCTAGTTTTTGCTTATCTTCGCTCATTGGGTAAAAAAATTACAAATTTTTTAAATTTGCTCTTGACAGATACTAAGTATCTGCTTTTATAATTTCAAAAGCGAAACAAAAACGCCAAAAATTTAAAAAAAGGAGAATAGCAATGTTAAGTAAAATCACAAAGCTTAAAGCTTGTTTTTTAGGAATTTTACTTTTAGGTGCTGCAGCTCATGCAGCTGATACAGGCGAGGGAAGACTTTTTCCAAAAAGCCCTAATATAGAGCTTAAAAAAGTAAGCTTTAAAAACCAATACAATATGAAAGTTGCGGGCAATCTTTTTGTGCCAAAAAATTTAGACAAAAGCAAAGCCTACCCAGCCATAGTCGTAGGACACCCAATGGGAGCAGTAAAAGAACAAGCTGCTAGTCTTTACGCTTTTAAAATGGCTGAGCTGGGCTATGTGGCTTTGGCAATTGATCTTAGTTATTGGGGAGCAAGTGAGGGCGAGCCAAGAAATAGTGTTTTACCTGATGTGTATGCGGAGGATTTTAGTGCAGCAGTTGATTATCTAGGCTCTTTAAGCTATGTTAATCGTGAAAAAATAGGAGCTATAGGCATTTGTGGAAGTGGAAGCTTTGTGCTTTCAGCCGCAAAAATCGATCCTCGTATCAAAGCCATAGTTACAGCAAGCATGTATGATATGGGCGCAGCAAATAGGGACGGGCTTAACAAATCACTAAGCCTAGAAGCAAGAAAAGCCATCATCGCTGAAGCTGCAAATGCAAGGTGGGACGAGTTTAAAGGTGGAAAAAGAACTTTAATCGGTGGCACAACTTTAGAACTAAACGCTGATACTGATCCTATACAAAGGGAGTTTTATAGCTATTATCGCACGCCAACTGGCGAATTTACCCCAAAAGGTGCAACTAAAGAGACAACCACCAAGCCAAGCTTAACTTCAAATGTGAAATTTATGAATTTCTATCCATTTAACGATATTGAGCTTATTTCACCGCGTCCTTTGCTTTTCATCACTGGAGATAAGGCACATTCAAAAGAATTTAGCGAAGAAGCGTATAAAAGAGCAAGCCAGCCAAAAGAGCTTATGTATATAAAAGGAGCAAACCATGTGGATTTATACCATGATACTCAAAAAATCCCTTTTGCAAAAATTGGCGAATTTTTTAATAAAAACTTAAAATAAACTTCAAACAAGCAGGGCTAAGTAAAGCCTTGCTTTTACTTTAAATTTAAAATCAAAGGTTAAATGATGAAAAAGATAATAACACTTATATTATTTGCTTTTTTAAGCTTAAGGGGCGAGGATTTTATAGTGGAGTTTAGCTTTGAAAATGGGCAAAGCTTTAGGGTAAAAATGCAAGAAAATGAAACAAGTAAAGATTTTATAGCCCTTTTGCCGATGAGCTTTAAGCTTAATGATCACGGGCGTACAGAAAAGGTAAGCCACTTGAAAAAAGCTTTAAAAACACCAGAATTTAAGGCTTACGAGCCAGAAATTGGGGATTTTTTCTATTATGCACCTTTACAAATAAAAGAGCAAAAGGAAGATTTTATCTTAAAAGCTAGACTTATAAATGAATGAAAACGAAATTTAAAGGAAAAAAAATGATAAAAAATAACACCTTTCTTATCCCAACGCTTATGCTTGGAGTATTTGCGCTTTTAAGTATGGAGCTTGGCGCTATGGGACTTTTACCGCTTATCGCTGATTTTTATCAAGTCAGTGTTAGCGATGCGGGCTGGGTGGTGAGTATATTTGCTTTGATAGTGGCTTTTTCAGCTCCTATTTTACCGCTTTTAGTGGCTAAGTATGATACCAAAAAAGTAATGCTTGTCTGTCTTAGTATATTTGCCATCACTTCGCTTTTTGCAGCTTTTTGCACGAGCTTTATCTTGCTTTTAGTGCTTAGAGCAATTCCAGCCTTTTTTCACCCAATCTACTGCGCTTTAGCCTTTAGCGTCGCAGCAAATGCTATGCCAAAAGGGCAGGAGATCAAAGGCACAAGTAAAATTTTTGCAGCAGTTTCTGCTGGTATGACGCTTGGAATTCCGCTGGCAAGCTATCTAGCAAGCAAGATTAATTTAGAATTTTCTTTTATCTTTTTTGCGATTTTAAATGCCCTTGCTTTTGTGGCGACTATCTTTTTCGTGCCAAGTCTAAAAGGCGAGAAAACAAAATCTCAAAAAGAGCAGTTTAAAGTGCTTGCAATGCCTGTAGTTTGGGCGTCTATCGCCTTAGTTGTTGTGGCAACTGGAGCTATGTTTGGTTTTTATAGCTATATGAGCGAGTTTTTGCTGAATTTTACACATATTGACTTCACTCTTATTAGCTTGCTTTTGCTTGCGTATGGACTCAGTAATGTTGTAGGCAATTTCATCGCCGGAAAAGCCTTTGTAAGATCAGCTAATCTTACACTTTGGATCAGTCTTTTCATCATGCTTGTTTTATATATCTTACTTTTTGTTTTTGGGACAAATGTGCTTTTAACAAGCTTGATCTTAATCATCTTAGGTATATTTGCAGGTATAGTCAATAGTGGGGATCATTTTATGCTCACTCAACCCATACCACAGGCTAAAGAATTTGCAAATGGACTTTTTATCTCCACAGCAAATATAGGAACCACGCTTGGCACAGCACTTTGCGGGCTGTTTATCTCGCTTGAAGGCTCAGGCTTTGCAGTTTTAGCAAGCGTAGCTTTGGTGGTGCTAAGTCTTATCATCTTTGCCCTAAGAGCGAGGCTTTTGAAAGAAAAAATTTAAATTTTACTTTTTTACTCTTGACAAACACCAAGTGTCAAGCTGTATAATGATAAAAAAACAAAAAGGAGAACAAATGAAAACTTTGGTGCTATTTTCACATAGTTATTATGACAAATCAAGCGTCAATAAAGCACTTTTAGAGGCTTTAAGCAAGGAACAAGACTTTGAAATTCACAACCTTAACCTTGTATATCCAAATGACAAGATTAATATAAAAGCTGAATTTGAAAAGCTTCAAAACGCTAATCGCATTTTGGTGCAATTCCCACTTTTTTGGTATAGCACACCAAGTATTTTTAAAGAATGGCAAGATGAGGTTTTAACGCCAATTTACGAGCAAAAACTTGATTTTTTAAAGGATAAAAAAGTGGGCTTTGTCGTTACAGCTGGTGGCTCGGTGAGTGATTTTAAAGAACTTGATAATGCCTGCGAAAGTGGGATAGAACGCACAATGTTTGCACTAAATACCAGCTTTGAGGGTGTAGATGCAAAAATAGTAAAACCTTTTGTTATCTTTAGCGCAAATGCAAATAATTTGCCACTTGAAGCTTATCTTGACTACGCAAAAAATTTTTAAACTTTAAACTTCTGCTAAATCAAATTGTAAGTTTGATTTAGCCTTTTTATCTTTTAAATCACAAAAAATTCGCAAATTCTTTAAATTTACTCTTGACTGATAGCTGCTCTCATCTTTTATAATATTAATACCAATTTATCAAAAGGAGCAAAATGAAAAAATTACTTATCTTACTAGCCTTTGTGCTTAGTGTAAATGTCTTTGCAAATGAAGCAAAAGTTAAAACTCTAGTCATCGCTTCACATCCTTACCCTGAACGCTCAACTTTTATCAAAGCTTTAGAACAAGCCGCAAGAAGTGTAAAAGGCGTTGCAGTAAGAAATTTAGAAAGCATTTATGGATATGATACGCGCGCCATTGATGGGACAAAAGAGCGTGAAATCATGCGTGAGTATGAAAGAGTGGTATTTTTATTTCCTACGCATTGGTTTAATATCACGCCTATGATGAAAGCTTATCTTAATGAAGCTTGGGGAAGCGTGGGACCTGGGCTGTGGCAGGGCAAGCAAATGCTTGTTGTTTCAACTGCAGCAGGTGGGGCTTCAACTTATGGTAAAAATGGCAGGATAGGCGCCCAGCTTAAAGATGTGTTTTTGCCTATGAAAGCAAGTGCTTTACATTGTGGTATGGAGTATTTAGAACCGCTTGTATTTGAGAGTGTAAATAGGGCTGAATTAGAAAATTATAAAAAAGCTTTGATTGAGCGTTTGATGCAGTAAAGCAAGCTAAATATAATTAATATATAGCTTTAAAGAGAAAATTTGGTTTTGCTTTGTTGATTTTTCAGCTTTTTTACTTCAAAGCAAAATCTCACATATCCACCTTTATACCAAGTTTTACTCGCTTTTATAAATTCAAGTCCAAGTCTATAAGAAAAGAAATTTTGCACCTTTAAAGCCTCATCATAATCAGCATAAGTTTCAAGCAAGGATAGTTTAAAGCTAGGATTTGAAAAGATTAAATTTTCATAAGCTTTTTTAGACTTTTTATGCCTTGATTTGATACTGAGCAAAGTAAGATAAAATTTAGGATTGAGATAGAAAAATTTTGATTTTGAGTATGACATAAGAGTAGTTCCTAATTTATAGGCAAGTTGATTTTGTGCTCTTAAAGCTGCTCCTTTTGTTTGTTTTAGACTTGTAATCTCATTTTGCAAGGTTTTGTTTTCATTTTCAAGTTTAGTAATGGTTTGATTTAAATTTAAGATCTGGCTTAATAAAACTTGCCTGTCTTGTTCCATATTTTCTTTAAGTTTTTTATCTGTTAACTCTATTTTTAAAAGCAAGAGTTTATCTTTAAAGACAGGAGTAGTTAGGGCAGTGTTCCACCAAGCTTGATAGTAGATAAAAAGTGGCTGTTTCTTGTTGCAATCAAGAAGTAAAATTTTATCCCAAGGTTTAGTAGCTCCACAATTGAAATGTAAAATGAATGCTTGCTTATCAGCTTCTTCGATTTCATTTTCTGTGAAAGGAAGAATCCAATCTCTCGGTCTTTTTGTTGACTCATTAAGACAAGTAATTTGAGCTCTCAATTCCTTTTTAGCAAATCCTATATAAAAATTAAATTTAAGCGACATGTTTAATCTGTGTTTGGGCTGTAAAATAGCATTCAATATCATTTCATCTGGTATATCATCAATAATATAGTTTTGAGTCAGCCAAAGAGCTTTTTGTTCAACCTTAAATTTTCGCCATTTTTTCAAATTTATAAGCATAAAACCAGAATTAAAATGATTAAAATTTGGATTAAAGACATAATCTTTTTTGCCTTTTGAGCTTTTAAGAGATGAAGAGTATGGTGAAGATTTAATAAGGCTTGCAACAATAATTTTGTCTTTGGTATCTAGCGCAAAACACATTCTTAAATCTTTTAAGCAGAGCATATCTACATCTAAGTACAAACAAGTTTTTAATGTTTTTGGCAAAGTGCTTGCGAGTAAAAGGCGGTAACAAGTTGCATGGTTTTCTCTAAATGCTTTTACATTACAATTTTCGATAAAAAGCTTTGCATTTACCGAATGAACTTCTATCTTACAAGGATAAATTTGACTAAGCTCATCTTGAAGTTGATTAAGCTTTTGCTGGGTAGGAGTTGAAATGCAGTCAGTAAGTATATGAAAAACATAGCCCTCGCTTTTTTCTTCAGGACTTAAGCAGGAGTAGTCTAAAAGTTTATAGTTTGAACTTAAATTTTTATTAAGCCCCCCCCCCATAGCTGAATTTAAAGTTTCTTCATCAAAAAAGTCTTTAAATTTCTTTGAAGTATCAGTGTTTTTGATTATGCTTGTCATTAAAACAGCACAATACTTGATGTAATTTTCATCAGCATTAAAGACTATGTGAAACATGCTTTTTCCTTGCTTTTTTGTTTAAATTTATTATTTAAAAAAACATATTATATCAAAAAATTTGCAAATTCTTTGAATTTACTCTTGACTGATAGTAGCTATCATCTTTTATAATTATGAAATATTTTATTTTAAAAAAGGAGCTAGGATGCAAAGAAGAGCATTTTTAGAACGCGGTTTAAAGGCTGGCTTGGCTTTGAGTATGTTAAATGCGAGCTTGGCTTTGGCTAATGATAAGAAAGCAAATTCACAAGCAAGGATTAAAAATCCTTCAAAAAGCTTGCCTAAACGCATTTTGGGAGGCAAAATCGAAGTTTCTGCTTTGGGGCTTGGTTGTATGGGTATGAGTCATGGACATGGTCCGGCTCGTGATATTAAAGAGATGACTAAGCTTATCAGGCAGGCTTATGATTTAGGCGTTACTTTTTTTGATACGGCTGAAATTTATGGACCACATACTAATGAAGAGCTTGTTGGACCTGCTTTAAAGCCTATTAGGGATAAGGTTGTTATAGGCACTAAATTTGGGCTTTATTATCCTTTTGGTAAGCAAATGCAAGATTCATCTAAAAAGTCTATTATAAGAGCAATTGACGCGAGTTTAAAACGCTTGCAAACTGATTATATAGATATTTATACTCAGCACCGCGTTGATACTGATACGCCTATTGAGGAGGTGGCTGATACCATGCAAGAGCTTGTCAAGCAAGGAAAAATAAGGGCTTGGGGCTTAAGTGAGGCTGGGGCTAAGACTATAGAGCGAGCACACAAGGTATTTGCGCCTGTAAGCGTGCAAAGTCAGTATTCTATCAGTTTTAGAGAGCATGAAGAAGATGGGGTGATACCAACTTGCAAAAGGCTTGGTATAGGCTTTGTGGCGTATTCTCCACTTGATAGGGGGCTTTTAACAGGGCTGATGAATGAAAACTACCGCTTTGCAGCTGGGGATATGCGTCTAGCCTTTCCAAGATACACCCCACAAGCTTTAAAGGCAAATCAAGCTATAGTTAATTTTGTAGCCAGTATTGGCAAGCAAAAAGGAGCCACTATCACTCAAACTGCCCTTGCTTGGCTTTTGGCTCAAGATGATTTTATAGTGCCTATACCAGAAACGACAAATCCTAAGCATTTGATTGAGAATTTAAAAGCAGTGGAGTTTAGCTTTACTCAAGATGAGCTTGCAAAAATCGATGAGGAAGTAAAAAAGATAGTCATAGTTGGCGAACGCTTTGCCCCAGGAAGTGATGCGGCTAAAAGTGTTGGCTTATAAAAGGAGAAAAGATGAAAAAAATCATTCAAATAGGCTTATTAATATGTAGCTTGTTTGTTTTTGCACAAGGAGAGGATATGAAAATTTCTTTTGAATTTAATGATGAACTTATCATCACAGAGCTTGATGATAATGTTGCTGCAAGGCATTTTTATGAGATGCTGCCTTTAGAACTTGAATTTAGTGATTATGTGGGTAAAGAAAAGATTAGCCCTGCTCTTAAAGAAAGGCTAGATACTAGCGGTTTAAAGGGTTATGATCCAAGTGTTGGGGACTTTTTTTATTTTGCGCCTTGGGGGAATTTGGGGGTATTTTATGAAAAACAGCCCTTTCATAGTGGCTTAATCTTTTTAGCAAAAATCAAAGACTATAAGAAATTTCAGGCTCAAAAGGGCGATTTTAAAGTGCGTATTAAAAAGGTGCTGTGATGAAAAGAAGATCATTTTTATCAAACTCAGCTAAATTTGGCTTAAGTCTCTTTGCTTTGAGCTTTTCAGGCTCATTATTAGCCAACTCTTATCAAAATCTAAAAGGAAAACTTATGAACTTAACACAACTTGCAAAACAAAATTTTGAAAAACTCTTTGGAAAAGAAACTCCAGAGCTAGCCAAAACCGATCCAGAATTTTTTAGTGCTTATATCAATTTTGCCTTTGATGAGGTGCAAGCTCACACTAAACTTAGCCAAAAAGAACAGCTCATGCTTATACTTGGTGCTTTAATAGCCTCAGGAGGCTTAAGTGAATACAAAATCATACTCAAAGCCAGCCTCAAACAAGGCATAAGCCCAGCTGAGATTAAAGAAATACTCTATCAAAGCACACCTTATGTAGGTATAGGCAAAGCACTTGAGTTTATCCTTGCTACAAATGAGCTTTTTAAGGCTGAAAATATCGCTATGCCTTTAGCTGCGGCAAGCACCACCACAAGGGAAAATAGAGCTCAAAAAGGGCTTGAAATTCAAAGAAAATTTTTTGGTGAAGCCATTGATAAAGGAAATGCCGCCGCTCCTGCTGAAGTAAAACACATAAGAACTTTTTTAAGCGCGCATTGTTTTGGGGATTTTTACACAAGAAAGGGGCTTGAGCTTAAATTTAGAGAGCTTTTAACCTTTGTTTTTGTAACAGCTCTTGGAGGAGCAGACGCTCAGGTAAAAGCTCACATTGCAGGCAATCTTAACATAGGCAATGATAAAAGCGTGTTAATCGCTACCATAACAGCACTCATTCCTTATATAGGCTATCCAAGAAGCTTAAATGCTTTAGCTTTGATTGAAATTTAAGTTAAAAAAAGAATTTGCAAGTTAAAAAATTTGCAAATTCTTTATCATCACTCTTGACAGATACTAAGTATCTAGCCTTATAATGCTAAAAATATTTTTAATAAGGAAAGAAAATGAAAAATAGTTCAAGAAGAAATTTTTTGGGAAAAATGCTAGCCTTAGGCGCTTTTGCTAGCTTAGGAAGCACAAAACTTTTTGCAAATTTAAATGAAGTAAAAACCATACTCATACTTGGAGCAAATGGACGCATAGCAAGGCTAGTAAGTGATCGCTTACTTACAGAAAGTAAGGTAAATTTGCGTTTATTTTTACGCAAAGCCTCTAGGCTAAATGAGCTAAAAAGTGCTAGAGTAGAACTCTTTGAAGGCGATGCAAGCGATGAAAAGGCTTTAGAACAAGCTATGCAAGGAGTAGATATAGTCTATGCAAACTTAAGTGGCGATCTTGAGCTTTACGCGCAAAATATCATCACAGCTATGCAAAATACAAATACTAAACGTCTCATCTGGATAAGCTCAGTAGGCGTGTATAATGAAGTCAGTGAATACGAGCTAAGAAGGCTAAGTCCTTGGTTAGGCGAGCATAAAAAAAGCGTAGAGCTTATAGAGGCTTCAAAGCTTGATTACACCATAATACGCCCAGGCTGGCTAAGCAATGAAAACAGCATAAACTACGCTCTTACTCAAAAAGGACAAGATTTCATCAATCCTGAAAAATACATCTCAAGAGCAAGCGTAGCTGATCTTATAGTAAAAATCTGCCTTGATCCCAAGCTTTATCTAAGAGCAAGTCTTGGCATACATAAGCCTTAAAAAGGCTTGAAACAAGGAAAAATCATGTTAAAAGTCATTTCGGATTTATATTTTGAAAGTGAGCGGGCTTTATTTGGCTTAGAGCATGCAAGGCTTAAAAACTGCTCTTTTGATAAGGGAGAATCCCCTCTAAAGCATGCTAAAAACATAGTTTTAACTGGAACAAGCTTTGCGTATAAATACCCACTTTGGTATGCAAAAGATATTGAGGCTGAGCATATTTGCTTGCTTGAAAATGCAAGAAGCGGACTTTGGTATATAGAGAATTTAAGCCTTAAAAACTCTTTCATAGCTGCACCAAAAAGCTTTCGCAAAGCAAGCAAGATAAAGCTTTTTAATGTTGATATGCCAAATGCGCTTGAGAGTTTTTGGGATTGTAAAGATGTGAATTTGCAAAAAGTTAGTGTTAGGGGCGATTATTTTGCTTTTCATAGTGAAAACTTAAGGCTAGAAGACTTTAATATACAAGGAAATTACTGCTTTGATTCTTGTAAAAATGTTTATATTAAAAATGCTAAAATTTTAAGTAAAGACGCCTTTTGGAACTGCGAAAATGTAGAGCTTGAAGATAGTTTTATAAGTGGGGAATACCTTGCTTGGAACTCAAAAAATATCACTTTTAAAAACTGCACCATAGAAAGCTTGCAAGGGCTTTGCTATATAGAAAATTTAAAACTTGAAAATTGCAAACTCATCAACACCAGCCTAGCCTTTGAATACTCAAGCGTAAAAGCGAGCATAAACTCAAATATAAAAAGCATCATCAACCCCCTTGAAGCTGAAATTTCAGCCTTTGATATAGATGAGCTCATCTTAGATCAAAACAAGGTTGATACAAGCAAAACACATATCACGCTTTTACACAAAGAAGGGATTAAAAAAGAACATGCCATTTAAAAAGCAGGCTGAAAGGATCAATTCTCTTAAATGGAATGTCAAAGAAAACGAGCTTGCCCTATGGGTAGCTGATATGGACTTTAAGGCACCAAAAGCGCTGCGTAAAGCACTTTTAGCTAGGGTAAAAAACGGCGTTTTTGGCTATGAAGTGATACCTCAAGCCTTTTATGAAAGCTTTATAAAATGGTGGCAAAGAAGGCATGGTGTGAGTTTTAAAAAAGAGCATTGTTTATTTGTAAGCGGAGTAGTTCCAGCCCTATCCTCTCTCATTCGCTCTTTTAGCAAAGAAAATGAGGGGATTTTAGTGCTAAGTCCTGTGTATGGGGTGTTTTTTTCAAGCATAATAAACAATGGCAGAAAAGCCATAGAATGTGAGCTTGTATATAAAAACTATACATATAGCATTGATTTTAAGGACTTGCAAATAAAGCTAAAAGATGAAAACACCAAAATCATGATACTTTGCAATCCCCACAATCCCATAGGCAAAATTTACACTGAAGCAGAACTTAAAAAGATCATAAAACTTTGTGAAAAATATGAAGTTTTACTCATTAGCGATGAGATACATTGTGATCTTACGAGTAAGCCTTATACGCCTATAGCAAGGCTAAATCAAAAAGCCATTACACTCATCAGTGCAAGTAAGGCTTTTAACCTAGCTGGCATGCATGCAGCTTGTATGCTGTGTGCTGATGAAAAGCTTAGAACAAGAGCTTTGCAAGGCTTTAGCAAAGATGAGATCAATGAGGCAAATTCCTTTGCCTGTCTAGCTACTATAACAGCTTTTAATGAGTGTGAAGTCTGGCTTGATAAGCTTAATATCTTTATCAACAAAGCAAAAGAATTTACAACTCAGTTTTTAGAGAGTAAAACTAAGCTTAAGGTAGTGCAAAGCGAGGCTACTTATATGCTTTGGCTTGATTGTTCAGCCCTACTTAAAAAGGAAGAAAATAGCAAGGATTTACATGAGTTTTTACAAGAAAAAGTAGGCTTAATCCTAAGCTGTGGAAGCGAATTTAAAGGCAATGGAGCTAAGTTTTTACGCATAAACTTAGCCACAACAAGAAAAACACTTAAAAAAGCCCTAAAACGACTTGAACTTGGCTTAGAGCTTTGGGAAACTAGGTGAAAAGATATAAAGCAAGGATAAAAGCATAACTTCCTTTCTATCCTTGCTTTGAATATGAGCTTAAATTTGTTTTTAAATTCTAATACCTTGCTTTGATTTCAAATTTAAAATGAGCCAACCTATTTTAAATTTAAGCTGGCTTTCATAAGCTTTTGAGCCTTAAAACTAAATCTTAGCTCAAGCTCTTTTTCATATCAATAACTATCCTAAAATCAGCCTCTCCTCGTGCCACTTTTTGATAAGCTTCATCAAGTTTATCTGCTGTAATAAGCTCAACTTTTGGATAAATTTTATTTTTTACCGAATAATCAAGCATTTCTTGAGTTTCTTTAATCCCACCAATTAAAGAGCTATAAATTTTGCGTCTAAAGTTCCAGATAAAAGCATTTGCATTAAAGCTTGGATTATCCTTGTTAGCTGGTAAGCCAACGATTGCCATTTCCCCATGTAGCTTTAGCATAGCCTGATAAGCGTTTATATCATAATGATAAGGTATGGTTGAGATGATAAAATCAAACTCATTTTTTATGCTTTCAAACTCAGCCTTGTTATTTACATCAACAAAACGTTTAGCCCCAAGTGCTAAAACCGCATCTTTTTTACTTGCTACACGATCAAAAGCTGTAACTTCAGCTCCCAAAGCCACCATATACTGCAGCGCCATATGTCCTAAGCCACCAACTCCAGCAACTGCGACTTTATCGCCTTTTTTAACCTTTGAGTAACGAATGGGCGAATAAGTCGTAATTCCAGCACATAGCAAAGGTGCTACTTTTTCAAGCTCGGCATGATTTGGGATTTTAAGAGCAAATTTTTCACTCACTACATAATTATTTGCATAGCCTCCATAAGTGTTTTCACCTCCATGAAATACATCTTTGCTATCATAAGTAAAAACCGTTTTTGCATTTATACAAAACTGCTCCTCGCTTCTTTTGCAAGCCTCACATTCTCCGCAAGAATTCACCATACAACCTATACCAGCTAAGTCTCCAACCTTAAATTTACTCACCTTTGAGCCAACAGCCACAACCCTACCAGCGATCTCATGTCCTGGCACTATAGGATAAGTTGTAGCCTTAAAATCCCCATTTACAGCGTGCAAATCACTATGGCAAATTCCAGCATATAAAATATCGATTAATATATCATTTGCTCCTATTGGGTGGCGTGAAAAGCTAAAAGGCTTAAATTTCCACTCTTTTGAGCTTGCTGCAAAGCCTTTTGATTCAATCCTTGCTCCATTTTTAATAGCTTCTTGAGTGCTAGCTTCAAGACTATCATCGATTTTTATGCCATTTGCAAGGCTTAAGCTTTTTGCACTTGCATTTGAAAAAATCCCAAGCCCAGCCACACTTGCTAAAGCCACGCCACCAAGTTTTGCTGAGCTTTTTAAAAACTCTCTTCTATCTTCATTTTGCATAGTTTTCCTTTATGTTAAATTTAAAAAGCTTTGCTTTAAAGCAAAGTTCTTTTATGAGTAAAATTATAAAACCCGACACCTAGTGTCTGTCAAGACTAAATTTAAATTTTTTGTAAATTTTTTCAAAATTTCTATTTTTTTATAAAGAATACAGAAAAATACTTTTGCTATACTTTTTACTTATATTTGCAAAAGAAAGGCAAAAACATGGCTTATACGATCATAGAGGTTGAAAAACGCACGGCAATTTCATCTAGGACTTTAAGATTTTGGGCGAGTAAGGGGCTTTTTCCCTTTGTAGAAACGGATAAAAATGGGGTGCGGTATTTTTCTCAAAAAGACCTTGAATGGGCACTTTGGATCTCATTTTATAGAAGCATAGGTATGAGTATAGAAAAGATTAAAGAGTATATAGAGCTTTCAAGATATGGGGTAAAAAGCGCTAAAGAGCGAAAAAAGATGATAGAGGAGCAAAAAAATTTAATCGAAGCCGAGAGGCTAAGGCTTGATGAGACTTTAGATTTGCTTAAGATGAAGATGGATTATTATGACGCACTTTTAAGGCAGGGCAAGGATATAGCCAATCCTCAAGATAAAAACTATAAAATGCCTGATCCTACAAAATGCAGGGCTTTTTTAAGGCAGGTTGAAAAGGCTCAAATTCATTTTAGAGATGAAAAACCGCAACAAAAAGCCAGTAAGAAAAAGTTAGTAAAAAAGACTTTGCAAGCTTAAGTTTAAGCAAAGTTTTTAAGTTTAAGACTTAAGCTCTCTCCACCAAGTTTGAGTTTGAATCTTTTGCCAAAGGGGAAAAATCTCGCCAATTCGTGGAGTAAGCAAATCAAACTTATATCCCAAAGCTTTATGCAAAGTATAGATTTTTTCAAGCGGTTCATCCCAGCTGTGAAAAGAAAGCTTAAATTTGCTGTTATGACAGGGCATAAGTGCTTTTGCGTTTAAGTCTTTGCACGCTTGCAAAGTTTCGTGTGGAAACATATGTATATCAGGCCAATTTTGGCTGTATTGTCCATTTTCTAGCAAGGCTAGATCAATGCTTTTAAAACGATCGCCTATGCGTTTAAAATGTGGCGCATAGCCACTATCTCCGCCTATATAAATCTTTTTATCCTTACCCTCAAGCACAAAAGAAGCCCAAAGCGAGCGCGCTGAATCATTAGCATTGCGTCCAGAAAAATGCTTGGTTTCAAGACAATGAAGCCTTAAATTTTCATCAAGATCAAGGCTCTCGCCCCAATCCATCTGGGTGATATTTTCCTCGCTTATGCCCCACGCTTTAAGGTATTTGCCAACGCCTAAAGGCACGATAGCTTTTTTGATAAGGTGTTTAAAGTTTTTAATGGTTTTCTTGCTTAAATGATCGTAGTGATTGTGTGTGATGATGAGATAATCAAGCTCATTAAAATCATCTGCTTTATAAATATTTGTGCCATGAAATGCCCTAAAAGCAAAAAGCAAAGGCGCGGCATTGCCAAGCAAAACAGGATCAACAAGCACACTTTTACCTTGAAAATAAAGCATATAAGAAGAATGCCCAAACCACACAAGCTTATCCTCGTTACTGAGCTTTGGATCAAAATGCTTTTTTAAATCACTTTTTATAGCTTGAATGCAAGGATTTTTTTGAGGCTTTAAAAAGAACTCATAAGCGATTTTGGCTAAATTTGCTGGTTTGACGGAATGAATTTTTTCATTTATGTCTTTGTTTCTTGCTTTGTCATTAATAAAATGAAGTGAATGCTTTATACGAAGTTGCGTATCTTTAAGCTCTTTCACCTTTGCTCCTTTTTTAAAACGAAAAAAGTTTATAATAAAAGGGTAAATTTAAAAACTCATAGTCTTTTTGTTTCCATTTTTTCTACACTTGTTTAAAATTTTTGAAAGGATAATAAGACTAAGCTTTTTTAAACAAGTTTAAACAAGGTATTTTTGGGATAATGAGAGCCTTGGGCGTAAAACTCTCATTTTACCTTTTTAAGTGCTTTTAAAAGCACTTATTTTAAAGGCAACAAAGCCCTAGCTTTAACAAGAGCTGGGGTAAAGAAAAAGAGTTCTGTGGTGTCGATTAAGAAATTATAATCAAGCGAGCAAGGTCCTATGCCTACGCGATCTTGTATGGCTACGCTTGGATTGTCAAAGACAAACAAGCATTCATTTGCGTCTAAAACCAAAGAGCGAATTTGCACAGCTGAACTTGAAGTTGGGATTATGGAAAAAACAGTTTCTAGCTTTGAGAGCTTTAAGTCTTGTTTGCAAGATTTAACATGCAAAAAGCCATCTTCTCCTATGGCTAAACAACCATCAGGATTTTCAGGGCGGACAAATTGCACATAACCAAAGTCCCATTTAAAGCGGAGTTTATCTCTTTTTACTAGCACATCGCTAAGCTCTATTTGGCGTATGAGCCAGTTTTGGGTGTTTAAATCCCCTTTTCTTGTTAAATTTATGGCTATGCCGGTGCGTAAATTACGAATTTGCACTGGATTAGTTACATTTTCAAAATCATCTTTTCTTGGAGTGGGCGAGCTTGTGCTTGAAAGTCCTGCATTGTTGATGATATTTTCAGCCTCATCAGCCAAAGCAAAGCTTAAACATAAAAGCATTAAAACTATATTTTTTATCATTTTTTCTCCTTAAAACTAGCGAAAGCGTCTAAAATTGACTGGAAAATGATCTGAAACGAGCTGGGTTCTAAAATTGCTCAGCATTAAAAGAGCCACTAAAGCTGTGCGAGTTACCGAGCCACTTGAGCTTCCAACTATGGCATAATCAAGCGTGCCTCCACTTCTTTGAGTGGGCGCATCAGGAGCGATGATGGTCGTTCTTACCCTACGTTCTAAATTCAGCTCAAAACGCAAATTTTCAGGATTGCGGTTAAAATCCCCTGCTATCATCCAAGTAAGATCAGGGCGATCTCTAAAATGCTCAAACACTGAATTTACAATAGCTACAGAATCAGAACCCCCATTTGCAAGCGCATGCACGCTAAAAAAGGCATTATTGTCTATGCGTATGCCAATGACTGGACGAGAAGGAGTCGTTGGAGGCGGTAAAATGATGATCTCATCGGCTCTAGTTCTTGAAACTATGGCTAAATTTACGCGATTTGCTCCAGTATCAATGCGAGTATAATACACAAAAACGCCGTCTGGACGCGATCTTGAGCCCAAATCCCAGTTATACTCACGAACGATAATATCGCTTAAGTTTTGCTCCCTACCTGTTGGCGTAGCAGTATGAGGCAAGCTTCCTGCTTCTTGCACCGCTAAAATATCAGCTGCATTATCCCCGCTTATAAGCTGGCGAATGCTTACGCTCCACTTGCTCTCAGTGTTTGCCGATGAGCCTTGCAAATTCCAAGAAGCTACCTTATAATCGTCCATATCCTTAGCAAAAAGCGCTAAAAAGCTAAATATTAAGATCGCAATGTATTTTTTCATGTTTATCTCCTATCATAAAGCGGGCGGATTAAAAAAGGTGGTGGGATGATGTAAAATTGCTGATCAAGATTATCTCCTGCGTTGCAAGTGCTTAAATAAATGCCTGAAACGCGGTGAAAATCATAAAATATATCCCCAATTGGCACTTGTAAGCAACGTTTTGTGCCCGTATTTTGGAGCATAAAGGCTTCATTACTCATAGGGATAAGCTTGAAACGTTGATATACATTGCTTTCATCGCAAGCTGAATGAATGACGCCATTGCCATAGGTATTCACACAAGTATTTGTTTTGGCATTTTGAATTAAAACCTCATTATTAGCAAAAAGCCTAAATTTCCACACTCTAGCGTCTCCAAAACCCACACTATCAATAAGAGTATAGCCCCAAAGCCAATTTCCCTGAGCTAAAGCCCAAACCGTAAGCACTGCCCCATTTGCAGCCATCAAAGAAAACCAATCAGAACTATCAGCCATGCTAGGACTTGAACCGAGAGCTTGAAGCAAAGGCTTTTTATCCATTTTCATACTGCTTTGAAGCTCGTTATTTTGCAAGAGCTTATCAAAATTTTTATTTTTTTCCTCTGGCATAAAAATTTGTCCTACAAGCAAGCTAGGTGTATCTTGCTTAGCTGGCAAAGTAGGGCTTTTGCCTATCTTTAAAGGATCGCTATCGTTTTTATCGCCAAAAGTTGAAAGAGGGTTGATTTCTTTAGCAGAACATGCTAGCAAAAAACAAGTTAAAAAGCCTATGAGAAAGTAGAATTTAAGGTGTTTTTTCATAGAAGCTCCTTTAGTAAAATACAAATTAATAGTCTATAATAAAAAGTATAAATTTAAACTTTAAGGCTTTGGTTTTAACTTGAGCTTTAAGCTGATTTTTCTTAAAATTCTCATTTTAAAAATAAATAATGAAAAAGAATCTTAATATAAAAACTTAGATTAAGATAATTAAAACAAAACTAAAAAGCTTGATTTTAAGCTCTTAAATAAAAAACTAATCTAAAAGCACGCTTTCTTCAAAGATAAATTGATGTTCGCTTGGCAGGGCGTTAAAAATAGCTTTTGCAAGCTCTCTGATCTCCCAAAGGGCTGATTTTGAGCTTCTAAGATGAAGAAAATTTTGCAAGGCTCTTGCATTGATACTCCAAGTAAGCTCTGTTTTATAACTTTCTGGCAAGCAATATTTAGCGATATCAAGGCTAATGCTTTCTTGTAAGATTAAACGCAAATTTTCAAGAGCTTTAATACTTGCATTATCAACTTTTTCATTTTCTGTTAGCACAAGATATTTACTTGCATGCTTAAAGTCAAATTCTTTAAAAGCTTGCTCGTTTCGCAATTCTTTTAAGGTATAACGCGTGCTTTTTACACTTAAACTTGCGTGGCGATGTCTAGCAAGCTCTTGCAAAAGGGCTCTTGAAATACCTTGTATATAAAAAGTATAATTTAAATGTTCTAAGGTTGAGGCGTGTTTGAATTTATTGCCGACTCTATCGATAAGTTCTTTATCGATTTTACCACCTTTGTCGCCTTTTTCAAAGCTTTGCCAGCAAGTGCGTATAGCGTGAGAACAAATTTCAAGAGCAGTATAAGAAAGTAAGGTGATTTGCATAGATAATCCTTATAAATTTTAAGCAAAAATTGTAACGAAATTTAGATAAAAATGAAGTTAAATAAAAAAGTAGATATATGATCTAGCTTTTATTAAATAAAAAACTTTAAGGGCAATTATAGCCCTTAAATTGACACTTTTACACATCTAAATGTTTCACATCTTTAGCGTGTTTTTGTATATAATCCCTTCTTGGCTCTACCTCATCGCCCATGAAAAGATTAAAAGTATCGCTAGCCCTGCTGGCGTCTTCAATTGAAATTTGAAGTAAGCGGCGGTTTTGTGGGTCCATGGTTGTATCCCAAAGCTGATCTGGATTCATCTCGCCTAAGCCTTTATATCTTTGTATATAAGCTCCTTTTTTAGCACTTTCTTCTATGTCTTTAAGCACAGCTAAAATATCTTTATCAAACACAGCTTGCAAGTCTCTTTCTTTGATCTTTTGTGAGATATATACTGCTTCTTCATATAAAGGGTTAGTAAATAAATCATCATTGATTAAAAGCTCTTCAAGTCCATTTTGTGTTTGGACAAAAATGCGGATTTCATTTTCATTGATATATGAGTTTAAGATATTGTATTTTTCTTTTTCAAGAAAGCTTTTTATATCTTCAAATAAAGCTTTATTATCTTTTTTTATCAAATCTGGATTTTCTATTAAATGCCTGATAACACTGATGATAGAAAAGCGTTTTTCAAGCTCTTTAAGCACGCTTCTATAAGCAGCTACAAGCTTTAAAAAGTCTTTTAAATCATTAAGCCCAACGCCTTCAAAGCTTGAGTTTTCTATGCCTGTTTCTATGAGGTATTCATTTAAGGCTTTTTCATCTTTGAGATAAATTTCTTTTTTCTGTCCTTTTTTATAGCGATAAAGTGGAGGTTGGGCAAGATAAACATGTCCATTTGCAACAAGATCATTCATAAAGCGGAAGAAAAAGGTTAAAAGCAAGGTTTGAATATGCGAGCCATCAACATCAGCATCAGTCATAATGATGATTTTATGATACCTTAAACGACTTAAATCAAACTCATCGCCTACCCCACAACCAAAGGCTGTGATCATATTTTTAATCTCATCTGATTTTAAAATTTTATCAAGGCGGGATTTTTCAACATTTAAAATTTTTCCTCTTAAAGGTAAAATGGCTTGAAAAGCCCTTTCTCTACCCTGCTTAGCAGAACCACCAGCTGAATCACCCTCAACAAGATAAATTTCACATTCACTAGGATCCTTACTTTGACAATCAGCTAATTTTCCAGGCAAGGTGCCAACACTTAAGCCTTCTTTTTTGCGAGTAAGTTCTCTTGCTTTTTTAGCTGCTTCTCTGCCTCTTGCTGCCATTAAGGCTTTATTCATTACAGCCTTAGCTTCTATAGGATTTTCTTCAAAATATTTGCTTAAAAACTCAAAGCTAGCTTTATTGACTATCGGACGCACATAGCTTGAGCCAAGTTTTCCTTTAGTTTGCCCTTCAAACTGAGGATCAGGCACTTTTACTGAAACTATAGCCACAAGTCCTTCACGCACATCCTCGCCTGTTATTTTGCTGTCTTTTTCTCTAGCTGCAGCATTAGCTTCAACATAATTTGTGATAACTCGTGTTAGCCCCATTCTAAAGCCAGCTTCGTGTGTGCCTCCATCTGGGGTTTTGATATTATTTACAAAAGAAAGTAGGGTTTCGCTGTAGCTGTCATTATACATTAAAGCTATATCAACTTCAACATCTTCTTCAGTTACGCTAAAATTCATTACCTTTGTTAAGGCTTGTTTTTTGTTTATATCATTTACAAATTCAGTAATTCCACCTTCAAAATGAAAATTCTCTTCTTTGCTGATACGATTGTCTTTAAAATTTATGGTAATTTTAGGATTTAAATACGCAAGCTCACGAAATCTTTTTGCTAAAATTTCATAATCAAAGTCTTTGACTTCAAAGATACTATCATCAACCCAAAACTCGATTGTAGTGCCTGTTTTTGAGCTTTTTCCTATGATCTTAAATTCACTTGTTGGGATACCTTTTGCAAATTCTTGGCGGTAGATATTTCCATCTCTTTCAACTGTGGCAACAAGTTTTTTAGAAAGTGCATTTACAACTGAAACACCCACACCATGAAGCCCACCAGAGACTTTATAAGTATCTTGATCAAACTTACCACCGGCATGAAGCACGGTTAAAACAACAGTTAAAGTAGGGATATTTTCAGTAGGATGGATGCCAACTGGTATGCCACGTCCATTATCACGCACTATACAGCTTCCCTCAGTGGTAATTTCTATATCTATAGTATCACAATACCCAGCCATAGCTTCATCTATAGAATTATCCACTACTTCATAAATCATATGATGAAGTCCATTAACATTGGTATCGCCTATATACATACCAGGACGTTTTCTAACTGCTTCTAAGCCTTTAAGGACTTTGATATTGCTTTCGCCATAATTTTGAGTTTGCATTAAATTTCCTTATAAAATCACAGGCATAATTACCGTTTCAAGCTCTTTTGAAGCAACGATAAAGGCTAAATTTGGTTCATTAATCTTTAGTTCAAATTCTTCAGTTTCTATAGAATGTAAAAAGTCAAATAAATATTTGATTTTTATGTTTAAAGAAAAGCTTTCTTGTATGTTAAGTTCGCATTCAAGTTCTGTTTTTGCTTCGACATTATCTAAGCTAATACCTTCAAATATAAGTTTGTTGTTTTGAAAATGGAGTTTCATTTTTTCAGCAACAACACTTATTTTTTTGAGGCTTTCGATGAAATCTTCAGTTTTAAAGTTAAAGACTTGATTGATTTGTTTTGGCACTACTTTTTCATAATCTGGGAATTTATCATTAATGAGTTTAGTGAAAAATTCAAAATTATCATTCTTGGCGATAAGTATATTTTCATCATAAAAAAGTTCAATTTTTTCATAAAAAAGCTTTTGCATTTCAGCGATGGCTTTTTTAGGAATGCTGATTGAAAATTCTTTATCATTGTGTTTAAATAAAGTAAATATAGCAAGCCTTTTTGTATCTGTGCCTACAAAGTTGATTTTATCTGTTTTAATGTCAAGTAAAGCTCCATTTAAAGAGTATTTTGGGTTATTTGTGTCTATAGCTGGGAGGATTTTTTTAAGGCTTCTGCTTAAGTCACTTGAGTCTAAATCAAATTTTGATTTTTCTTCGATATTTGGGAAATTTGGAAAATCTTCATAGTTAAACATAGCAAGTTTGTATTTTGTGCTCTTTTGGCGAATAAACAAAGAATTATCAATGGTTTCTAAGATCACATCTTCATTATTGAGGTTTTTAATCATATCAGAAATTTGTTTTGCATTTGCTGTAGCAAAGCCACTTGTTTCTGTTTTGATCTTTTTGATTTTATAACTTAGTCCAAATTCATAATCACTTGCTTTGATTACAAGTTTATCATCATTTGCTTCAAAAAGTAAATGTGAAGTGATTGCACTAGAATCTTTTTTATCCACATAAGCGTTGCAAAGTGATATTGCGGATTCGAGTGTATTTTTGTTTATGCTGAGTTTCATTTTTTCCCCTTTGTTTTTAATTTAAATTTATTCATAATAATAGGCATGTTGAAAATGTGAAATTCCTTTTTGAACTCCTATTTTAACTTGATCTGTTGTATGAGTTTTAAGAAGTATTTTTTCACATTTTTTCACAGGCTAACTTTGAATTTTTGTTAAAATTTTGTTTTTTAGTTCATTTATTTTATCTTTTAAATCATTTTTCTCTTCTATAAGCTCATTGATCTTTTTGATATTGTGTGAAATAGCGGTATGATCTTTCATCTCAAAAAATTTCGCAAGTTGAGGCATAGACATACTTGTAAGCTCTCTTGCCAAAAAGATCACTACTCTTCTTGCTGTAACTATATTTTGTGTTTTTTTGTTTGATTTTATATCATTTGCTTTGATATTAAAGTCTTTGCATACTACGCTTAAGATATCATCTATATCAATGCTTTCTTTTTGTTCTTTGATATGATCTTTCATAAAGCTTTTTGCTATGTCAAGAGTGATTTCTTGGTTGATTAGTCTTGAATATGCGTTTAAATTAGTAATCATTCCTTCAATTTCTCTTATATTATCTCCCATTGAAGTGGCGATATAAGAGATAATTTCATTATTTAAACTTACTCCATTAAATTCGCATTTTTTGCGGATAATTGCCATTTTAGTGTCAAGTTCAGGCGGAGTAATATCAGCAATAGCTCCATTTGCAAAGCGAGATTTTAAACGTTCTGTGATACCTTTAAGCATATTTGGCGGGGTATCTGAAGTCATGATGATTTGTCCAAATTTTTCCTTGACTTCATTAAAAGTGAAGAAAAATTCTTCTTGAATTTTATCAGTTTTACCTAAAAATTGCACATCATCGATAAGTAAAACATCACAATTGCGGTATTTTTCATGAAATTTATCCATGCTTTTATTTATCAAATGTGAGCTAAAGTCATTAATAAAATTTTCACTTGTGGCGTAAATCACAATCTTACCAAGCTCTAAACACGCATTCCCTACAGCTTGAAGCAAATGCGTTTTACCAAGTCCGGTTGGTCCATAAATAAAAACAGGATTATATAGCTTGCCAAGCTTATCTTTAGCGCTTGCTGCTTTGCAGGTTGCATAAGCATATTGGTTAGAATCCCCTACAACAAAGCTTTCGAAGGTATAAGATGGATTTAAAATCGTGCTTGTGCCGTGTTTAATGGGGGTTTTTAGGCTATGTTTTGAACCATTTTTAAGCGAGATACTTTGGATCAATACTTTGGCTTTATTGCCACTTTGCACTTCATAAAAATGTGAGATTCTATCGGCATATTTTGTTTGTATAAATTTAGCCATAAGTTCATTTGGCGCATTGAAAATGAGTTGATCAGCTTTGCTAGCTTTTTCGTTTAATACTAAGGGCGTGATAAAATTTTCAAATTCATTACGAGAAATTTCTTTTTCAAAGCATTTGAGTATATCAGCCGCGTCCATTCACACCCTTAAATTGATTTTTAACTTGTTATTTTATCTAAAATTTTATAAAAAAAGGTTAAAATTCATAGAAATTTCACAGCTTGTGAAAATAAAATTCACTCTAGTGAAAGATTTTGATTGCAAAAAAGGTAAAATGTGAAAATTTTAGGCATAGATCCGGGCTCGCGTTTTTGTGGATATGCTATCATTGAAATGAAAGCTGGTAAAAACACACTCATCGAGGCTGGACTTATCAAGATCAAACCAGCTTCACTGCAGTATCAAATCACAGAGTTGTGTGAGGGGCTTGATTTGATTTTTAAAAGTCATAGCTTTGATGAGGTGGCGATTGAAGATATTTTCTTTGCGTATAATCCAAAAACAGTGCTTAAGCTCGCCCAATTTCGTGGGGCTTTAAGCTTAAAAATCTTACAAACTCACGGCGAATTTAGCGAATACACACCCTTGCAAGTGAAAAAAAGCGTTACAGGAAAGGCAAAAGCGACAAAAGAACAAGTGGCTTTTATGGTAAAAAGGCTTCTTGGCATACAAAAAGAGATCAAGCCTCTTGATATCACTGATGCCATAGCTGTAGCTTTAACACATGCTGCAAATATGAGATTTAAAAAGACTTGATTTTAAAAAGCTTTTATGTAATTTGCGTAAAATTTTACTTAAAAATTCTAGTTTTAAATTGATTTAAACCGCTAGTTTTACAAATATAAATTAAATCAATAAAGTTTAATGTGAGCCGATGAAATATTTTTCTACATCATCAAGGAGCTTTTCACAAATTTTAGAGTCTAAAGACTTATCAACGATAAGATTGATATGTGTTTTGGTGTCTCTAAAACTTCCAGCTGATTTGATATTGTTTTTATCAAGCTTTTGTCCTTCTTTAAAATACTTGATATTAATGTTAAATTTAAAAGCTGCACTTGCTTCACCAAGATTGGTTTCAATTTGAACATTCATCTGCGAAGCTTTTGAGAGTGTGGCTTGAGTTTTAGAAATAATTTCTTTAAAACGTTGATACAAGCGGATCAAATCCTTTATAAATTTATCATCAAAGCTTTCATAAGCGACTTTTAAGCGATTTTTGATATCTTGGGTTGTGCCTTTTTCAGGAGCAACGAAAACCATATAAAAGCCATTTTTGATATCAACTTGCTGACTTTTAGCATCTCTACTACTTGACATAACCTTGACATAAATAGCATTATCAAGATAAATTCGATCTATCATAGGACCATAAATTTCATATTCTTTGATCCTTGTGATAACCTCTCTAGCGATAACATTAAGCTTCACAGAAGCATCGTGTATGATAGGTTCCATTTCTTTTTTAATATCAAGTAGTTCTTTTAGCATTCATTAGTCCTTAAATTTCACTCTTAAATCAAATATGCTTATGAAATATTTACGAATTTTTGTTTAAATTCTCATTAAATTGCTCTATTTTAAAAGGAAAATTAATGAAAAAAACATTTATCTTTGCTTTTATTTGCGCTCTAAACTTATACGCTCACGCCAGTCATAAACATTCACAAATCGATCAAAACATACTCACTGCTATGCATGCACCTATGATGGAAAATGCTTTTTCTCAAAGCGGGGATTTAGAATTTATGCCATAGCCAGTAAAATCATAAAAGATCAAGAAAAAGAAATATTAGAATTTAAAGCTTTATTAAAAACTCTTCACTGAGCTTAAATGGTGGCTCCGATTGGACTTGAACCAACGACCACCACCATGTCAAGGTGGTGCTCTACCAACTGAGCTACGGAACCTCTTAAAAGTTAAATGGTGGAGCATAGCGGGATCGAACCGCTGACCTCGACGCTGCCAGCGTCGCGCTCTCCCAGCTGAGCTAATGCCCCAAATTTGCATTAAGAAATGAAATTATGCCTTAACTTTGCTTAAAAAAATATTTTTTTAAGCTGTATTATGTAGTTTAACGCAGAGTAAAATATTTTTTTGATAAAAATATGATCTGTTTTTTGCATTTCACAAAAAATTCACTTTTTTATTTTATCCTTTCACAAAAATTTCTAAAAAGGTGTGAAAGATGAAAAAAATTCTTTTGCTTGAAGATGATATGTGTTTGAGCGAAATCGTGCTTGAATACCTCATAGAAGAAGGTTTTGACACTATTCTTGCAAGTGATGCTCAAGAAGCATTTGAGCTCGCACGAAAAGAGGAATTTGATCTTTATATTTTTGATGTTAAGGTGCCTATGGGCGATGGTTTTTCTTTGCTTAAGGATTTAAGGGCTTTGGGTAAAAGGACACCAGCGATTTTTTTAACTTCTTTAAATTCAGGAGATGATGTTAAAGAAGGCTTTGAAAGTGGTTGTGATGATTATGTGAAAAAGCCTTTTAACTTAAGTGTGTTGAAAAAACATATCATTGATTTAGTCATTTTTCACAAACGCAAAAGGCTTGCAAGTGTTGGATAAAGCTTAATTTGCTTGAAATTTAGCGATAAATTCCCTCAATGTCTTAAGCTTTGCTTCATCGATATTTTCACCTTTTTCTTTAAGAATGCTAAGTCTTGCATTTTCAAGCATAGCTTCTTTTAAGGCTTCTATATCAGGTGCTTTGGGATTGAAATCAACTTTGCCTTGTTTTAAATCCTCAACGCTATAGATAGGGATAATGCCCCTTAAAGTACTAAAGCGCGTTTTTTGCTCCTTACTTGTGCGGATAAAAACGACAGGAATTGCCAAAGCTGTAGCCGGTGAAGCACAATGTAAAGCCGAAGTGATGATGAGCTTTGCTTCATTTTCATAACGTTTAAGCAAGTTTTGCGTGAGCTTAAAACAATGCTCTTCGCTAGAGTTGATAAGCTCAACCCATTGTTGTTCGATAAATTCGCCATTTTCTTTCAAATTTTTTGGCACATAAGCAAGTAGTTTTTTATCAAAACCCACAAAAAAGACTTTTGTTTGTGTAGCTTTAGGCTCTCGTTTTGGCAAAGTGCTGGTTAAACATCTTGAAAAATACGCTTTTAGCCCAAGATTTTGCAAGAACTCAAGCGTAAAAGTATCTCTGCAGCCTATTTCTTTATTTTCAAAATAATGAGGAAAATGAGCGATAAAGCATTTTAAAAAATTTTGTGTTTCTTGTGTAAAATGCGCGCCTATAAAAACACTTGTTAAATTTGCATTTGGCAGGAAGTCAAAACCTTGTGCAAACCAACCTTGCATAAGCACAATCCCCCCCCCCCCTGTTGAGGATAAAAGCTTAAAGCATTTCTATCAAAGTATTTAAAATTTGCATTTTCAAAGCCTTGTGTTATCGCTTTTTGCGTGGCTATGCTTTGGATATAATCGCCTAAATTTCTTGAATTATAAACGCCATGACTTGCGTAATGAAAGATTATAAAAGGCAAATTTTCTTTTAAAGTCTTTGTAGGGCTATTTTCAAAGTTTCTTTCATATCGGTATAAAGAATTTTTCATTTCACTGAATCGAATTTCTTCTTTAAAAGTCTCAAAACTTTCTCTTAAAGTTTTTACTTGATTTTTAAGCCTTTTTTGTCGTTTTTTTCTTAAAAATTCATCGATTTTATCCTTGCTTTCCTTGATAAAATTTATCATTTTAGCCTCCTTTTTCTTTTTTTACTGACAACCTTCGCATTCTATGCTACGATCAGCCACGCTTACTTTTTCACTGTCTGGACTTTCGCTTCTTAAATAATAAGTCGATTTTACCCCAAGTTCATGAGCAAGCGTGTAAATTTCATTAAGATAGCCCCCACTTGCCTTATCTAGGCTCATAAAGATATTTAAACTTTGTCCTTGATCGATCCATTTGCCACGCACGGCTGCAGCTTTAACCAAGAGTCTTTGATCGATTTCATAAGCTGAGGTGTAGTATTGCCAAGTATCAAGGCTTAAATTTGGCACCACAACAGGAATCATTCCGCTTAAGTTTTGCTCAAACCATTTGCGTTTATAAATAGGCTCTATAGTTTGGGTAGTGCCTACAAGTATGGATATGCTTGAAGTTGGTGCGATCGCCATTAAATAGCCATTTCTCATACCATCTTTTTTAACCTTTTCTTTAAGCTTATCCCAATCACATTCACTTTGATTAAAAAGCCCCTCTCTTAAAGTAAGTGCTTTGGCTTTATCACTTGCTGTGTCAATCGGGAAAATCCCCCTACTCCAGCTACTGCCTTTAAAGTCTGGATACGCTCCTTTTTCAAGAGCTAAATTTGAGCTTGCTTGTATAGCTTCAAAACTGATTATTTCCATGATCTTGTCAATCTTTTCAAAATGTTCCTCACTGCCCCAGTGAATTTGTGCTTCAGCAAGCATTTGTGCTTCTCCCATTACGCCAAGTCCTATAGAGCGGGATTTTAAATTTGTGTCTTTTACTTTAGCGTGCGGATAAAAATTAAGATCAATAACATTATCAAGCATTCGAACAGCTGTTGGAACAACTCTTTGAATATCTTCTTTTTTGTGGATTTTGCTTAAATTTATGCTTGCTAGATTGCAAACAGCGGTTTTGCCGTCGTTTTTGAATTTTTCAACTATATAGACTTTTTTGCCACCCATATAATCAAGAGTAGAGACTTTTTTCGCAAGTTTAATGATACCTCCATCGATCTTGACTTCTTCATTTTCATCTAAGTGAAGTTCGCTTTTATCATCAAAGACGATTTTGATTTGATAATAATTTGGCTGGGTATTTTGAAAAATTTCCGTGCATAAATTTGAGCTTCTGATAATACCGGTATGTGAATTTGGATTAGTGCGATTTGCTGTATCTTTAAAGCATAAAAATGGCATACCGCTTTCAAAATAGTTCAGTAATATCTTCTTCCAAAGCTCTTTTGCATCGACGATTTCTTTGCTTATACTTGCGTCTTTTTCGTATTCTTCATAACGTTTTTCAAACTCAGCCCCATAAAGTTCGCACAAATCAGGCGTATCAGCTGGATCAAAAAGCGTCCATTTGTCATTTTCTTTTACTCTTTTCATAAACAAATCATTGATCCACAAAGCCGGAAAAAGCTCATGTGCCCTTCTTCTTTCTTCACCAGAGTTTTTACGCAAATCAATAAAATCATTGATATCCATATGCCAAGTTTCTATGTATACAGCAATGGCTCCTTTTCTTGTGCCAAGCTGATCTACGGCTACGGCTATATCATTAGTGATTTTAAGAAAAGGGATTATGCCACCAGCTGCGTTTTTGTGTCCATCAATGCTTCCACCCATAGCACGCACCTTGCTCCAATCCCAGCCTATACCGCCACCAAATTTAGAAAGCAATGCCATTTCTTTATAACTATCAAAAATGCCTTCTATATTATCAGGTGTGCTTCCTATGTAGCAAGAGCTGAGCTGATGTCTTGTGGTGCGAGCATTTGAAAGGGTTGGAGTAGCTAACATTACTTCAAATTTAGAGATTAAATCATAAAATTTCTTTGCCCATTCTTGAGGATTAAACTCATTTTGAGCTAAAAACATCGCTATACCCATAAACATATGTTGAGGCAGTTCTATAGGCTCGCCTTTGCTGTCTTTTATCAAATAGCGATCATAAAGGGTTTTTATGCCAAGATAGGTAAATTGCATATCTCGTTCTGGCTTGATATAATCATTTAAATCGTCTAGGTCGTATTTTTCTTTGAGCCCAAGTAAAATGCGTCCAGCTGCTTCGCCTTTTTCAAAGTATTCACGCAAGTGATTGTAGCGGTTAATCCCACTTACTTTTTTATATAAGCTATATAAAAACAAACGAGCCGCAACAAAGCTATAATTAGGACAATCCACATCTATCTTTTCAACCGCTGTTTTAATCAAGGTTTTTTGAATTTCATCTGTGCTTATGCCGTCTCGAAACTGAATTTTTGCATCAAGTTCAAGTTCGCTGACATTGACTCCATCAAGTCCTTTTACCGCATCACCAGTGCATTTTTTGATCTTTGAGATGTCAAGTTCTTCTGTGCGTCCGTTTCTTTTAATTACTTTCATAGCCAAACCTTTCTTTATTGTAATTTATTTTTCATCAAATACGCGTTTTAAAATAGCTTCAACATTTTTAGTGTAGTAGCTATAATCAAAACAGGCTCTAATGCTTGCCTCATCAAGCTTTTGTCTTAGCTCTTCATCTTCAAGCAAGCTTTGCAAAAACAAGCTCTCGCCCTTTTCATTTAAAGCACTTTTGCCATTTTGCAAGTCCTGCCACACTTTCATGGCATTTCTTTGCACGATTTTATAGGCATTTTCTCTGCTTACGCCCTTAAATGGAAGCTCTAAAAGCACGCGTTGAGAAAAGACAAGTCCGCCTGTAAGGTTTAAATTTTTCATCATATTTTCTGGATATACGAGTAAATTTTTAATTAAATTTGTTAAGCGAGCAAGCATAAAATCAGCTGTGATAAAGGCATCTGGCAAGATAAAACGCTCTACACTAGAATGACTTATATCTCTTTCATGCCACAAAGCTACATTTTCTAAGGCTGGAGTAACAAAAGAGCGAATAATCCTACAAAGCCCAGTGATATTTTCACTTAAAACTGGATTTCTTTTGTGAGGCATGGCTGAGCTGCCTTTTTGTCCTTTAGAGAAAAACTCTTCAGCCTCATAAACTTCTGTTCTTTGTAAATGTCTTATATTTACAGCGATTTTTTCACAACTTGCAGCAAGTATAGCAAGGGCTGAAATCACGGTAGCATAACGATCTCTTTGAATGATTTGATTTGAGATTGGGGCTGGTTTTAAGCCAAGTTCTTTGCATACTTCTTCTTCTAGCTTGAGTGGAGCATGAGCAAAATTTCCCATTGCTCCGCTTATCTTACCATAAGAAATCATTTCTTGAGCTTGTTCAAGTAAGCTTTTTGAGTGTTTTAACTCATCATAAAATACGCCCAAACTTAAGCCAAAAGTAATAGGCTCACCATGAATCCCATGACTTCTACCTACCATAAGTGTAAATTTATGCTCCAAAGCCCTTGTTTTGATATTTTCTAAAAGCTCATCTAAGTCCTTTAAGATAAGCTCTAAGCTTTCTTTGATCTGTAAAGCTACAGCTGTATCTATACAATCAGAGCTTGTCATGCCAAAATGCACAAAACGACTTTCCTCGCCCAAACTCTCACTTACTGAGGTTAAAAAAGCGATAACATCATGCTTTGTTTCTTTTTCAATCTCATCAATTCTTTGTATGTTAAATTTAGCATTTTTAAGGATTTTTTCGCAATCCCCATCGCTGATAAAACCAAGCTTATTCCAAGCCTTAACCGCAGCAAGTTCAACTTTTAGCCAAGCATTATATTTTGCGTTTAAGTCCCATTTGCTCGTCATTTCTTTTCTGCTGTATCGTTCTACCATTTTCTTTGTTCCTTGAGTTATGTTATAATTTTTGAAATAAAAAGTGGTATTTTAACCAAAGATAATTTTAAAAAAGGTTAAACTTGGCTTACACGAAAATTAAATTAGTAAATTTAGCTTCAAATAATGAATTACCCATATTTAGAGTGCTTATGAATACCTTAAATATCTCTATGAACGAAGCTCAAAGACTTATAGATACAAACAAAGTCCTATGTAATGGGCAAATCATCAAGCAAAAAAATGCTCGAATTCAAGGTTTAATCGAGCTTGTGGAGTATGAGAGCAAACCGCGTGGGATTAAGCCTGTTTTTGAGAATGAAAATTTTGCTCTTTTTGATAAAGAAAGTGGAGTTTTAACCCACCCAAATGGAAGGCATTGTAAGTATAGTTTGTGCGATGAAATTTGGCATTTGTGGGGCAAGCAAGCTTGTGTAGCTCATAGACTTGATAAACAAACAAGCGGACTTATACTCGTGGCAAAAAATCAATTTGTGGCAAAAAAGCTTAAAAAAATGTTTGAAAATAAAGAAATTCACAAAGAATACCTCGCTCTTGTGCGTGGCAAAACAGCTTTAAAATTTAGCGTCAATGCACCTTTGGCTTTAAGTAAAGAGTATGATGATATCAAAACAAGAATGCAAATTTGTCCCGTGAGCGAAGGTGGAAAAGAGGCAAAAAGTGAATTTGAAAGGCTTGAGTTTTTTCAAACATATAACGCTTCTTTACTCTTATGTAAGCCTAAAACGGGCAGACAGCACCAGCTTCGCTTGCATTTGTTCCATGTGAAACATAGTATTTTGGGTGAAACTTTATATGGGCTTTTAAAACCAGAGATTGAAAACATACTTGATGAAAAACTAAGCTTGCAAGAGCTTCAAAAACTTTGTGGGGCTAGTAGATTGTGCCTTCATTCGTATCGTTTAAAATTTAAATTTGAAAATGAGGAATTTGACTTTTATTCACAAAAAGATATAAAAACAGAGTTTTTAAATGCTTTAGCTTAAGTTTGTTTTGATATATTATAATATTAATTTTCAATAAATATTAAAATAATTTTTGGGCTAAATGAGCTAATTTTTTTGTATGTATAAAATTTATGTTTGTGTGTTTTTAAATTTTTACATTCAGTTTTGAGAAATTTTTTATTTTAAGCTTAAAAATGAGAAGCAATATGTCTGAATCAAGTATGGTAATAATCCAAATTCTAGCTCTTATCTTTAGTTTAATCGAGCTTTATGTTTTGACAAATATTAGCTCTCTTAAGCAAGCAAAATACGGCTTAGCAGCACTCTTTTTCAGCTTTATTTTTATCTTTTTTGCCTTTGCTTATACGAGTCATCTTAGTGTAACTTTAGGCATTTTAAGTATATTATGTCTTTTTGTGATGATTGTAAGAGTGAAGCTAAAAGCTAGAGAGTAAATCAAGCGTATCGTTTTTGTAAAAATTATATTTTCAGCTTTATTTAAATATGGGTATATTATAATATTTACTATCATATTTTGTTTCTTTTTATTCGCATTAGATTTATGATTTTTCGTTTGATAATAAAACCAAGAAAAGAAAATTTATTATAAAAAAGAAAGGGATCAAGTGTCATTTTTAACAAATAATTTTATAGAATTTAGCGATGTATTGATGGCTTTTTATGAGATCAGCTTTTTTCTTATCACGACTTATATCATATCTTATTTTAAGCTTTTAAAGGAGGCGAGATATGCAACAGGAGTATTGTTTTTATTTTTAATCAGCCTTGTATTTGCTTTTACTTTTTCAAGTTATTTTTTTGGAACTTTAGCTTATTTAAGCCTTATTTATATTTGGATACAAATTCTAAGAGTAAGGATAAGGCATAAGAAAGAAGAAAGATTTAAGGTTTAAATTTTTTAGACTTTAAAGGCTTTGAGTACTTAAAACTCAAAGCTTCCACCAAGTTGCACTGAAAAATACCTTGGATAATTCGTCCCCTCAACCTTTACCCTTTCAGTCGCAACAGCTACGCCCAAGTCCAAAAAGCCAAAGCCCATACCAAAACTGACAATTGCTCCATTATCCTGTCTTAAGTCCTTAGCAATGCCAGCCCTTGCGTCAAAAAACATGGCATGCGCATCTACACCAATACCGATTTTTTGGCTTTTTTGCTTTGGCATACCTGCTGGAGTAAGCATTAGATTTTCTGTTAAATCCGCATCAGCTGCGAGGCTAAGATGATCGCTAAGATCGTAGGCTAAGCCAAGTCTTGCTTGAGGATAAATGGTAAGTTTGCCATTGTTTTTAAAGTCAAATTTAGGCGTGTTGAGATTTTTTCCTACAAGAGCGAAAGTAAAATCAGGCACATAAGCAGGCGAGTAGCTAAAGCCAAGATCGATACCAAAGTTATTATCGCTATTTGCATCGTTTCCTTTGATCGTATCGATAATATCATCTTGTATATCGCCCTTAGAATCCGTAGTCAAGAGCTTTCGAGAAGTTTGAGTGCTGCTTAAATGCATAAATTTTACTGCTGCACCCCAGCTTAATTTACCAAGCGTAGAATCTAAAGAAAATGCATAAGAAAGTGGTAATTCCATAACACTTAAACGTCTCAAGTGAAAATCTACATTATCGCCGATATCTGTAACATTAGCAGGCAATTGCCCCGAAAATCCAGCTACAGCATAAATGCTTTGCGAGTAACCCAAAGCAACATCGCCTAAAGGTAAAATATCAGGAGCTTTAAAAGCCCAAGTGCCTTGCATTTTTACACGAGCAAAGTTTTCTTTAAGCAAGTTGTTAAAATACGAAACATCTTGAATATTGTTAAAATCAAAATTAAATGCTTCGAGTAAATTTTTATGCTCAGCTTCCACGCTTATACCATAACCCATACGCGTAGCGTCATTTGCAGCGATGAGGGCTGGATTGTAAAAGATAGCGTAGGGATTGCTTTTCAATGCTACACCAACGCCACCCATACCCATTGCCTTGTGTCCGACTTCATTAAATTCTAAAGCCTCAAGTGAGTTTATCGCAATAAGTGATATAAGAGTAAAAGCGCATATTTTTTTCATCTCATTTTCCTTTTATATATCAAAGTGATTTCTAAATATAAAAACTTCGTTATTTTAGCTTAAATTTGCTAAAAAGAAACTCAAATTTTTTGTTTCACGAGAAACTTTTTAGAACAAAAACATCAATTTTGCAAGGATTAAAGCAATAAGGCAGATGAGTAGAGCAAGATGATGATAAAATTTCCGCATAGGATCGCTTTTTTTAAGCACAAGTATATAAAAAAATGAAATAGGTGTAAAAACGAAAAGTAAGCCAACCACGCTTATCTTAAGAACCAAAATTTGCTGAAAAGAGCTTTCAAGCCAGCCAAGCTCTGCTCCTAGATAAAAACTTCCAAGATAAGCTCCACTACAAAGCAAAAGTAAAAAGGCTGGTGCTAAGATATAAACGCTTGGTTTTAAAAGCTCTCTTTTAAGCTTGATAAATTCTGCTTCACTACGGTTTTTCTTAAAATGAGAAAAGATAAAAACATCATAGATTAAATACCCTATCACCACACAAGCACAAAGCAGATGAGTGATTTTAACAAGAGCGTAAAACATTTTTTGCCCCAAGATTTAATTTCAAATTTTAAACTTATCTTAGCTTTATTTTTGGCTCTCATTCTTGATATAGGTTAAATTTTTGTATTTTTCAAGCTTTGAGAGTTTATCTTTTTTCATTTTTCAGCACCAAAACTATCCCTACAACGCCTACAATTACAACTATAGAGATGAAAATTAATTCAGCTATATCTAAAAAAGTCATTTTATTTTTCCTTTTGGTTCTATTTTTGAGTGCGAGGCAGTATGTGAATTTGTTTTTGGGGCTTGATTTTTCGAAGTTTTGTTTGTAAAGCTGACTTTGTTTGAATTTTGATTTGTTAGGTTATGATTTTTAAAGTCTTGCTTTTTAGGACTTTGATCTTTAAAATTTTGCTCTTGCAAATTTTGTTTTTTCAAGCTTTGTGCGTTTTGTTTTGTGTGTTTAACACTTGATAAAATCGGCTTTATGGGATTTTTATTTTTTGAGTTTTCATCATTGTTTGAGCGTATTTTAAGCTCTTGTTCTTTTCTTTCTTTAAGCTGTCCGCAAGCTGCTGATATGTCAAGTCCTTTGCTTTGTCTTATGGTGCAAGTTAGTCCTTTAGCGCTCAAAAAGTCTTGAAATTTCACAGCATCTTCTAAGTCTGGACGCTTATAAGGACTGCCTTCGTGAGGGTTGAAAAGCAGTAAATTAACCTTAGCTTTTATGCCATTTAAAAGCTTGACTAGCTCTTTGGCGTGCTCTAATTTATCATTAATGCCCTTTATCAAAAGGTATTCAAACATTACCCTTTTTCGTGCGTCCACTGGAAATTCACGCACAGCTTGCATGATAGAGGCTATGTTATAAGCTTTATTGATAGGCATAAGCTCGCTTCTTAGCTCATCATTAACAGCGTGCAAGGAAATAGCTAGCAAAACGCCCAAATTCATCTCTCCTAGCTCTTTGATCTGCTTGGCAAGTCCGCTTGTGCTTATGGTTTGTCTGCGAGGGCTGATGGCAAGTCCGTCATTTTCGCTTAAAATTTGCACAGCCTTTGAGACATTTTTAAGATTATCCAAAGGCTCGCCCATACCCATAAAAACTATATTTACCCTTCTTTCATAAGGGATATGATTGTGCTTTTTGATCCATAACACTTGAGCGACTATCTCGCCAGCACTGAGATTGCGTTTTAAGCCACCTTTGGCTGTGAGACAAAAAGAACAGCCTGATTTACAGCCTACTTGTGAGCTTATACATATAGTATAGCGAGTATGGTGCAATCTCTTACCCTCTTCATCAAAAGCTTCTTCTTTCATAGGCAGTAAAACGCTTTCTATAAAATAGCCATCATTTAAGCGGAAAAGATATTTTACGCTTTTATCAGTGCTTTGCTCAAATTTTACGCATTCTAAGGGCTTGAAATGGTATTTGTTTTCAAGTTCTTCTCTTAAAGTTAAGGGTAGGGAACTCATCTCTTTGAAATCATCAGCGTATTTTTGATAAATCCACTGAAAAATTTGCTTTATGCGGAATTTTTGGGGAAAATCCTTTTGAAGCTCTATACTGGTATAATCAAGCAAATTAACTTTATCTTGCTTTTTACTCTCTTTTACATCATTTTTTCTTTCATCTAAAACTAACAAAATTCTATCCTAAATATAATTTCTCTCTTGCAAAAAAGCCTCTAGTTTAGCTTTTGCCTTAGTATGATGAGCCAAAAAGCTTTGGTGTGCTTTTTCATCGCAATAATTACTCGCACACAAAAAGCACGAAAGTTCTATATCATAAAATTTTGCTACGCTTAAAAGAGAGAAAATTTCCATATTTTCAAGCCTTAAACCAAGTTTTAAAAACTCAGCCGCTGCTTTTTTATCCGCACAAATATAATTTGAAGAATTGCTTTTGAATGTTTCTTGTGAAACAAATTCAGCCAAAGTTTCATTAGACTCTTTTTTTTCTAGCTTTTTATGCCAGCTTATTTCACATTGAGCTGGCGAGTAAAAGGCATTTGAAAGCTTTGAAAACTCCACATTAAAAGCATGCTGACTTTGATAAATTTGTAAAAGCTCATCTTTTTCATCATATAAACCACAAGTGCCTATAAAAACAAGCTTTGAGGGCTTAAATTCTTGCAAAAGCAAAGGCAGTTTCAAACAGGGTTCTATAAGTCCTATGCCTATACTTTTTGCAAAGCTAAAATTTTCATTTCCTCCTGCACAGAGTATCAAAGTTTGCACCTTTTTCCTTTCTTTGCTTTCATCAAAAGATAAATTCTAGCTAAAAAATTTAAACTTGTAACACAATCTTAATGAATTTAAGGTAAAATGCTCTATGATAAAAGCAAAAAAACATTTTGGACAAAATTTTTTAAAAGATCAAAGTGCCTTAGAAAAAATCACTCAAGCCATATCCAAAGAAACGCCTTTTATCGTTGAGATTGGACCTGGCTTAGGTGATTTGACGCAAAAGCTTTTAGGAATTTGCAAGGTAAAAGCCATAGAAATAGACGATGAGCTTATACCACTGCTTGAAAAAAAATTTCATCAAGAGCTTAAAAATGCGGATTTAACTTTGCTGAATTTAGATGCATGCAAGGCTTTTACGCCAAGCTTGCATAATGATGAGTATGTTTTGGTGGCGAATTTGCCTTATTATGTATCAACACATCTCATCTTACAAGCCTTAGAGGACAAAAACTGCAAGCAGCTTATCGTGATGATACAAAAAGAGCTTGCTTTGAAATTTTGTGCGACTGAGGGACAAAGCGATTTTTGTGCTTTAAGCGTGCTTGCAGGCTTGATTTGTGAGCGAGAATTACTTTTTGAGCTTAAGCCAGAAAGTTTTGAGCCTGCTCCAAAGGTTGATTCAGCGGTTATATCTTTAAAACGCAAAGCAAATTACGATGAGATAGTTGATATACAAGCTTTTAAAGCTTTTTTAAGGCAGTGCTTTTGTGCTCCTAGAAAACAGCTTGCAAACAATCTCAAAGCCCATAAAAAAGAGCTTTTAAAAAGCTTAAATGAGCTTGGATTAAAAGAAAATATCAGAGCAAGCGAGCTTTGCGTCAAGTCCTATCTTAAAATTTTTACAGACTTAAAGGACAAATAATGAGCGAAGAAAATAAAAATTTAGAGCAAAACGCTGAAAATAGCGATTCTAGTGTGAAAAGCAACAAGCGTTACAAATACAAACGCAAGAAAAAATCCCTTGCAAATTCAATCAATGCAAATGAAAAAAACCAAAACGCCCAAAACTCAAGTGATGAAAATGGCGAAAATCAAGCCCCAGAAGGCAAGAAAAAGAAAAAAAATCGCAATCTCCCAACCAAGCTCACCGGTAATGAACCTTGGCAGCTTGAAATGCAAAGAGTGATTGAGGCAAACAAAGCTATCCATGAAAACCGCTTAAAACCGCTTAAATTTAGTAATTCAAGCGAGCATAAGCTCAAGATCACCCCTATAGGAGGACTTGGCGAAATAGGTGGCAATATGACAGTGATAGAAACAGATAATGATGCTATTATCATTGATGTGGGACTATCGTTTCCTGATTCTGCTATGCATGGGGTGGATATTGTTATCCCTGATTTTGATTATATAAGAAAGATTAAGGATAAGGTTAAGGCTGTTATCATCACGCATGCACATGAAGATCATATTGGTGCGGTGCCGTATTTTTATAAAGAATTTGCCTTTCCACTTTATGCTACGCCTCTAGCACTTGGCATGATCTCAAACAAATTTGAAGAGCATGGGCTAAAGTCTCAAAGAAATCTTTTCCGCCCTGTAGAAAAACGCAAACTCTATGAAATAGGCGAATTTGAGTTAGAATGGATACATATTACCCACTCAGTCATCGACGCTTCAGCCCTTGCTATCATCACTAAGGCTGGCACGCTTTTGCATACTGGAGATTTTAAGATTGATTATACGCCGATTGATAATTATCCAAGCGATTTAAACCGCATAGCTTATTATGGCGATAAAGGCGTGCTTTGCTTGTTAAGTGATAGCACAAACTCCTATAAAGAAGGCTCAACCAAAAGTGAAGGCTCAGTTGGCGATACCTTTGATCTACTCTTTTCAAAGGCAAAAGGACGCGTGATAATGAGTACTTTTAGCTCAAATGTGCATAGAATTTATCAAGCCATTACTTATGGACTAAAATATGGACGCAAAGTCTGTGTGATAGGACGTTCTATGGAAAGAAATTTATACACCACTATGGAGTTAGGATATATAGAGCTTGATAGAAAAATTTTCATTGACGCTGATGAGGTAAGTAAGTATAAAGATAATGAAGTCTTGATTGTAACTACAGGAAGTCAAGGTGAAACCATGAGTGCCTTATATAGAATGGCAACTGATGAGCATAAATTCATCAAAATCAAGCCTACAGATCAAATCATCATCTCAGCTAAAGCCATTCCGGGTAATGAAGGCAGCATTAATGCTGTGCTTGATTATTTACTTAAGGCTGGTGCAAAGGTAGCCTATCAAGAATTTAGCGAAATTCATGTAAGCGGACATGCTAATATGGAAGAGCAAAAACTCATGCTTAACCTTGTCAAACCAAAGTTTTTTCTCCCAGTGCATGGAGAATACAATCATATCTTAAAACACAAGCAAACGGCTATAAAATGCGGAGTAGATGAAAGAAATATCTATCTTATGAGTAATGGCGATCAAGTCGAACTTTGCCAAAAATACATCAAAAGAGCGCGCACAGTAAAAACAGGCAAGGTTTTTGTCGATAATCAAATCAACAAGCAAATCGCTGATGATGTAGTTATAGACAGACAAAATCTAGCTGATAATGGCGTAGTAGTCATCATCGCTCAGGTTGAAAAATCAAGCAAGACACTCATTCACAAACCAAGGGTGCTAAGCTATGGGGTAGTAGCAAACAAGCAAGATGCAGCCTTTGCTAAGGAGCTTGGCGAGGTGCTTTCTGTATTTTTTGCGAATTTAAAAGATGAGGTTTTAGATGACAATCGCTTCATAGAAGCCCAAATCCGCCAAGTGCTAAGAAAACATATCTTTAGAAAGCTGAAAAAATACCCAACCATAGTGCCAAGTGTATTTATGATGTAAATTAAACCCAGCCTTGTTTTTATAAGCAAGGCTTTTTTAATCAAAACTTAAAATCAAAACAAAGAAAAACAATGAGAATTAATCAATTCATCTCTCACAACACAACTTATTCACGCAGAGAAGCTGATGAGCTTATCAAAGCTGGGCTTGTAAAAATAGGCTCAAAAATCGCCACTTTAAGCGATCAAGTGGGTGAAGAAAGTAAAATAAGCATAAAGGGCAAGCGAGTTTATAAGAAAAAGCAATTTTCTGTCATCATCTATCATAAGCCAAAGGGCGAGCTAGTGAGTAAAAAAGATGATAGGGGCAGACGCGTGATTTATCAAAGCCTGCCAAAAAACTTTGCTTCTTGGCTTAGCGTTGGTAGGCTTGATTTTGCTAGTGAGGGCTTACTTTTACTTACCGATGCTCCTGTGATAGCTGATGCTTTAATGCATAGTGATTTAGAAAGAGAATATTATCTAAAAATCAAAGGACAAATTAGCCCAAAAGTCATAGAAGCTATGCAAAATGGACTTGAAGTGCAAAATGAAAAAAAAGGCGCTCATACAAAAACTAAGATCACTTCAATGAGCTTTGCCCCATTTTTAGGCTGGGAAATTTTTGGCTCAAGTGGGGGCTATACTAAGCTAAAAGTTATCATCAATGAGGGCAAAAACAGAGAATTACGTCGCTTTTTTGGACATTTTGACTTAGAGGTGATGGACCTTAAAAGAGTGGCTTTTGGTGTGCTAGAACTTGGACTTTTAAAAGAAGGCAAATACCGCTATCTCACTCAAAGCGAGTATGATAAATTGCGTGATTTTTTGAAAAGTAAGCAGATAAGGTATTAAAAAGTTTTAAAATGCTACAAAAATACTTCCTTGTATAAAAAAATAATAAAAATACCCAGTTAAAATCATCATCTAAAAGTATAATGTTACAAAAAGTAATCATCTTTATAAAAATATAAAATAATTTTTATCTTATTTAAAAAATATAAAAAAAGTCCTATTATAATTAAACTACATATAATTTCAAATAAAAAGGAGCAACAATGAGTGCGTATTTAGATCATACTAAGGTGTTTAAAGCTCAGTATGAAAATTTCATCAATGGAGAATGGCAAGCCCCTAAAAGTGGGCAGTATAGTGAAAATATCACCCCTATTTCTGGCAAGCCTATCACTAAGGTGCCTTTGTCTAATGATGCTGATATTAATGCAGCCTTAGATGCAGCAAGTGCAGCTAAAAAGTCTTGGGCTAAAACTCCTCCAGCTACAAGAGCTGACATTTTGCTTAAAATCGCCGATCGCTTAGAAGCGAATTTAGAACTTTTAGCCTATGCTGAAACTTGGGACAATGGCAAGCCTATCAGAGAGACTTTAAATGCTGATGTGCCTTTAAGCATAGATCATTTTCGCTATTTTGCAGGTTGCATTAGGGCTCAAGAAGGCGGTATTAGTGAGATAGATGAAAACACCGTGGCGTATCATTTTCATGAGCCTTTGGGCGTGGTTGGACAAATCATACCTTGGAATTTTCCGCTTTTAATGGCAGCTTGGAAGATAGCTCCTGCTTTAGCAGCAGGTAATTGCATAGTTTTAAAGCCAGCTAGTGCTACTCCTGCTAGTATTTTGGTGCTTATTGATTTGATCAAAGATTTGCTTCCAAAAGGCGTTTTAAATATAGTCAATGGAAGCGGAGGCAAGATAGGTAAAGCCCTTGCAACCAGCCCAAAGATAGCAAAGGTAGCCTTTACAGGCTCAACAGCTGTAGGCAGACAGATCATGCAGTTTGCTACTGAAAATATCATACCAGTTACCCTAGAACTTGGGGGAAAAAGCCCAAATATTTTCTTTGAGGATATTATGGCTGAAGATGATGATTTCTTAGATAAAGCTGTAGAAGGACTTGTGCTTTTTGCTTTCAATCAAGGCGAGGTTTGCACTTGCCCAAGTAGAGCTTTAATCCAAGAAAGCATATATGATAAATTTATAGCTAAGGTGCTTGAAAGGGTAAAAGCTATCAAGACTGGCAATCCTCTTGATCCTAGCACTATGATGGGTGCTCAAGTAAGTCAAGAGCAAATCAATACTATTTTAAATTATATCAAAATAGGCAAAGATGAAGGCGCACAATGCTTGATAGGTGGAGAACAAAACATACTTGAAGGCGAGCTTAAAGATGGCTTTTATATCAAACCTACTATCTTTAAAGGGCATAATAAAATGAGAATTTTCCAAGAAGAAATTTTTGGACCAGTTTTAAGTGTAACCACCTTTAAAGATGAAAAAGAAGCCCTAGAAATCGCTAATGATACCCTTTATGGACTAGGAGCAGGAGTTTGGACTAGGGATATTAACAGAGCCTATAGAGTTGGGCGAGGTATAGAAGCTGGCAGGGTTTGGACCAATTGCTATCATGCTTATCCAGCTCATGCTGCCTTTGGAGGCTATAAACAAAGCGGTATAGGCAGAGAAACACATAAGATGATGTTAGAACATTATCAACAAACTAAGAATTTGCTGGTAAGCTATAGTCCTAAAAAACTTGGCTTTTTCTAAGCAAAATAAGAGTGATTTTTTAATCACTCTAAACTCATAAAGGAAAACTAATGCTTAAAGCAAGCAAAAATGCCCTTGATTTAATCGCAAAACTCAAAGCCTTATATCCAAATTTTATCATTTATCTTTCAGGAGGATGCTGTGATGGCTCAGCCTTGATGGTGTATGATGATTTTAAATTAGGCGAAAATGATTATAAACTAGGAGAAATTGAAAATATAGGCATCTTTGTGCATATAAAGCACTATAAAGCTTATTTAGAAGGAAAAAATTTAGAACTTGACGCCACTAGGGGCAGGGGAAGTGAGTTTTCACTTGATTATGAGTTAAATGAGCATTTTTTATTGCATAGCGAACTTTGTGAAATTTAAAAACAAAAGCTTAAAGCCTCTTTTTTCTAAAAAAGCCCTTTGTATAACGATACACAAAAAATAGCCCCGCCATGATAAGTGCAAGATAATGCCAAAATTCAGGGATTTTAGCCGATAAAAAATAATGATAACTTGCCACAAAAAGACAAAGATAGCCAAACTTTCTTATCTTTTCAAGCCTTTTACCCCATTCAAAAGAGCTTAAAAGCATAAAAAACATAAGCACAAAAGCTACAAAGCCACTTGCTTCAAAAATTCTTTTTGAAATGTCATTATAAAGCTTTATAAGGCTTAAATTTTTTGAAAAAACAAAATACACCCCAAAATGAGCCAAAGCCCAAAAACCAGCATAAATTCCAAACAAACGCGGATAAATTTTAGTCTTTTTAAACTGAAAAAGTGAGAAAAAGGCACTCACAAAGGTAAAGCTTAAGGCAAAAATTCCAGTATAAAAATAAAGCTCCGAGATAAGATCAAAGCTATACATAACATTAAAAATAGCCTGCACTGCTGTATAAATAACACTTATTGCAAAACTTACATAAGCAAGAAGTCTTAAATTTTTTACACTTAAAATAGACTTAGGGCTTGTTTTATAGGCTCTTTGTGGCTCATTAGTGTTTATAGCGCTCAAAAATACTTCCTTAAATCCATACCTGCATACAAATACCCTACTTCTTTTTCATAGCCATTAAAAAGTAAAGTATCTTGGTTAAAAAACTTACCTAAAGGACGCTCACTTGCTTGAGACCATCTTGGATGATCGACTTTTGGATTGACATTAGCATAAAAGCCATATTCTCTAGGATTTGCTAGCTCCCAAGTGGTTTTTGGCTGTTCTTTTAAAAACTCGATTTTGACTATGGATTTAATGCTTTTAAAGCCATATTTCCAAGGCACGACAAGACGAAGTGGTGCTCCATTTTGTGCTTTTAAAGGCTTTTTATACATACCAACAGCCATTAAAGTCAGTGGATGCATAGCTTCATCCATTCTAAGTCCTTCTACATAAGGATAATCAAGAGTTGGGAAAAAAGCTGCTTGATCAGCAAATCTTTCTTTATCAAAAAGCGTGGTAAATTTGATAAATTTAGCCTCACTCGTTGGTTCAAGCTTTTCTATTAAAGCTCTTAGTTCAAACCCAACCCAAGGCACCACCATACTCCAAGCCTCCACACAACGAAAACGATAAATCCTCTCTTCAAGCTTAAAGGCTAGTATATCCTCCATAGTCAAGGTTTGAGGCTTATTTACCGCTCCGCTTACTTCTATTTTCCAGTCTTTGGTGTGAAAATTTTTAGCTAAATTTACAGCTTTTGCTTTATTGACTGAAAACTCATAAAAATTCACATGATTTGTAGCAAGCTCTTCTGGGCTTAATTCTAGCTCCTTGTTTAAATCCTCTTTAAAATCAAGCGCGCTTAAAGTGCTTGCCAAAAGACTTGAGCTTACTAAAGAGCCAACTCCAAGCTTGATAAATTCCCTTCTTTTTTGAAATAATTTTTCAGGCGTGATTTGCATATTTTTCCTTAAATTTGTATTTTTGAAAGAACAAATTTAAGCATAAAAAAGCTAATAAATAAAAATTATCTGTTATGATTTTTTATCTTTTGTTTAAATTTTTAGCCCGCTTTTGATTAAAAGCCACTATCAGCATAAACTACCCTAGATCAATTAAGCCAGGGCAGTTTTTAGGAGATTTTAGAAAGTTAAGTTTTGTATATCACACTTTGAAAGTTTTCAAACAAGTTTATAAAAAGCTTGTTTTAGAAATTGAAAGTATAGCGAAGTCCTACAGAGTAAGGTTGAGTAATTTTTACATCATCTTTTTTAGGACCAACTACACCAAATCTACTCCAAAGCTCAAAACCATGAGTTTGAGTATAGTTCATTCTTAAACCAAGATTGATACCAAGATCAAAACCACTTACTTTTCCATCACCATCTTCACTATTTTTTTGGATCATCTTGTTATTTGCATAATCAAGGCTCAAACCACCAAAAGCACCATACTCAAGATCGCCACTTTGTAAGAAGTTATAAAGCACATCAGCATTGACACCTAGATCATATCTTTGAAGTTGTGGGTTGTTGCTTCCTTTTGTGTTCTTAGTTCCGTAAGTAAATCTCGCATAACCTCTAAAACCTAAATTGTCATCAAGGAAGTATTTATAACCACCAACTAAACCATAACGAAAGCCGTTAAAGCCACTCATTTTTTCATTACCCTCGTTATTGGGATTTTTCACAGTAAGTGAAGCATAGCCTCCGTCAATACCGACAAAAGCACCTGTTTGTTCTGCTAAAGCTGCTGAAGAAGCTAGAGCTGAAACGAGAGCAAAGCTTGTTAAAACTTTTTTCATGTTAAACCTTTCATTAAGATAAAATAAGAATGGATATTCTACCCCCCCCCCCCCCTTAATATAAACTTAAATAGCTCTAAAACTTACAAAAAAATGAGAATTTTTTAAAAAAAGATTAAGTTTGTTTGAAAATATCAAATTTTGTTATATAATATGAATTTTTGAAAAAGCATTTCAATACAAAGGAGCAAAAAGCAATGCAAGGTAAAATTTTAGGAGCTGGTGCTATCAGGGGTGATGATGGCAAGCGATATAGTTTCAAACTTGAGGAAGTGAAAAATCTTAATGGCAAGAGTGAGGATCAGCTTGTCGGTGCTGTTGTGGATTTTGAGATTGAAAATGACGAGGCAAAGGCTATTTTTATCACACAATCTGCTCTTTTAGCTGGTGTGAATTTGGATTTTGCTAACTTTGATATGAAAGCGATTAATGGCAGTTTTATCAGCTCTGATGATATTAATGCAGTGAAATTTCGTGCGATTTTAGGTATAGTGTGCGGGATCTTTTCTGTAATACCTTTTGTGGGTTGGCTCTTCTCAATCGCTGGCATTGTGTTTATGATCTTAGCTATACTTTCAGTATGCAAGCTTACTCAAGATAAAAAACTCCTTATTTTTTATATCGCCTCGGCTGTTTTACTTTTCTTTGGGGCTTTGGGCGTAGCTTATACTTATACAGCTTTATTTTTTGCTTTGGCTTTTGGAACCATCGCTGGTGGAGTTATGTTTATGTTTATACTCGGCGTGCTTTTCATCATCGCGGGCTTGGTGTTTAAGTTTTTTTACTACAAAATGCTTGCAAATGTCACAAACGAGCCTTTTTTCATATATGCTTTTATCGCTTTGGTTGTGGCGTCTTTGCTTCAAATTCCACAAAATGCGTTATTTTGGCTAGGGTATTTAGTCGCTATCGTAGCTGTGGTTTTAGAAATCATCGCTTGGCTTAAATTTAAAGAGATAAAAGCCCCTGAAAAAGGCTTAGAAGCAAATATGCAGTGAGCTTTTCTAGCTCATCACTTTTTATGATGAGCTAGGATTTATTTTCGCATAAGAGTTTTCATCTTTTCTAGGCGGTTTAAGGCTTCGTGTAAGGTTTCAAGTTTTTTAGCAAAATGAAATCGTATGTAAGTGTTTGTGCCATCTTTAAAAAAGCTTGAACCCGGCACCGCCGCAACGCCAACCTTTTCAATCAACTTTTGGCAAAATTCAGTATCACTTTCATAGCCAAATTCGCTGATATCAACCAGCACAAAATACGCCCCTTGAGGCGTGCTATGTTTTATATCTAAGGCTTTTAAGCCGTTTAAAAAAGTATCTTTCATCAGTGTGTATTTGTTTTGCAAGTCTGTGTAATAGTTTTGATTGAAATTTAATCCCACAATCGCTGCTTCTTGCAAGGGTGCAGCTGCTCCAACGGTTAAGAAATCATGCACCTTATGCGCTCTTTGGATAATCTCTTTTGAAGCGATTAAATACCCAAGTCGCCAACCAGTGATAGAATAAGTCTTTGAAAGACTAGAGCATGATATAGTGCGTTCAAACATCTTTGGCAGTGCAGCCATATAATGGTGCTTAAAAGGAGCAAAAATGATATGCTCATACACCTCATCAGTGATGACATACACATCATATTTAATCGCCAAATCAGCGATAAATTCAAGCTCTTCAAGGCTAAAGACTTTACCGCAAGGGTTGCTTGGATTGCAAAGTATGATCGCCTTTGGTTTTTGTTTAAAGGCTTGCTCAAGCGCGTCTTTATCAAAGTGAAATTCAGGCGGATTTAAAGGCACAAAAATAGGTTCAGCTCCGCTTAAAATAGCATCAGCTCCATAATTTTCATAAAAAGGCGAAAACACGATCACTTTTTCACCAGGATTTACCAAAGCAAGCATAGTTGCCATCATCGCTTCAGTGCTGCCACAAGTAACAAGCACATTTTCTTCAGCATTGATTTCAAGCCCCATAAAATGAGAAACTTTTCTAGCTAAAGCTTGCTTGAAATTCGTCGCTCCACTTGTGATGGCGTATTGATGAGGTCCTTTGGTAGCTACCTTGGCTAAAGCTTCTTGAAGCTCTATAGGTGGATCAAAGTCTGGAAAACCTTGAGAAAGATTGATAGCGTTGTGCTGAAGGCAAATGCGTGTCATTTTTCGTATGATTGATTCTGTAAAATCAGCCGTTCTTAGGCTTAAAGCTTGCATACTTTTTTTCCTTTTTTGTTGATAAATTTGAAAATATTGTATCGAAAATATCACAAAAAGGGGCTTGAAATTTACAAATTCATTGCTTTTGTCCTTTTGTTTTGACAAATTGAAAAATTTATATTGGTAAAATGTGTTTTTACGCTTTGATTCTAAAACTTAAAGCTTCAAGTAAATGCTCTTTTTCTATAATTTCACTTTGTTTTAAATCAGCACAAGTGCGCGCTACCTTTAAGCTTTTATTAATGGCTCTTTGAGAAAGTTTAAAACGAGCTATGGCAAGTTCAAGAGTGCTTAAAGCCTCCTTTGAAAGCACGCAAAAATGTTTTAAATCCTCATCTTTAAGCTTGGCATTAAACTCAGTTTGTCCTCTTTGTTTTTGAAAGATAAAGCCTTGCAAAACTCTATCGCTTAACTCTTTTGAGCTAAAAGAGCTTTTATCCTCGCTTCTTACTTCATCCATAGCCACATATAAATCAATTCTATCTAAAATCGCTGCTGAAATGCGGTTTTTGTAGCGTTTGATCTCAAGTTCGCTACATTTACAATTAAGTTTGTGAGAAAATAAATTCCCACAAGGACAAGGATTTTGCGCGGCTACAAAGATAAACTTAGTTTCATATCTTACCTTTGAATTTACCCTTGAGATGAGGATTTGATTATCCTCTAAAGGTTCTCTTAGACTTTCTATGACATTTTTGCTAAAATGTGGAAATTCATCAAAAAAGAGCACTCCTCCATTTGCAAGTGCGACTTCTCCTATCTTAGCTCCTCTTGTACCACCTCCAAAAATGCTTGCTCTTGTGCTTGTGTGATGAGGATTTCTAAAGGCTCTTTGGCTTGAAAACTCGCATTCTTTTGAGTTTAAGCTCTCATAAGCATTAGCAGCTAGGATTTCATTTAGACTTTGAGGCGGCATGATATAAACCAGTCTTTTTGCACACATACTTTTTCCACTTCCAGGACTTCCTTCAAAAAGTATATTATGCATGCCTAAAGCGGCGATAAGGCAAGCAAATTTAGCATTTTCTTGTCCTTTAATATCCTTAAAATCAAAGGCAAAATCTGTGTTTTGGATATAGGCTTTTTCTTTGATAAATATAGGATTTGCAAAGAGTGGGTGGGTGCTTGAGTAGAGGAATTTTTCTCTTTGCTCGCTTGTAAAAAATTCTAAGGCTTCATCAAGATTATTTACTGCATATACCTTTAAATTTGGTATCATTGAAGCCTTTGCAGCTAGGCTAAAAGGCACTAAAACCTCAGCTTTTTCAAGTTTGGTGCTTAAAAATAAGAGCAAAGAAAAAAGCTCATTTGTGCTTTTTACACTGCCATCAAGTCCAAGTTCACCAAAGACGAAGCATTCTTTGAAGTCTTGTTTTTGCAAAAGTATTAAGATGGCAATGGCTAAGTCAAAGTGTGAGCCTTGTTTAGGGATACCGCTTGGGCTAAGATTTATGGTGATTTTTTGGGCTGGAAAGGCAAAGTTTTTGCTCATCAAACAAGCCTTAATCCGCTCTGTGCTTTCTTTGATCGCAGTATTAGCAAGTCCTACTATAGAAAAGCCGGGTAAGCCCCTTGTAAAAGTGCTCTCAACTTCTATAATATCAATTTCATCACTAAGACTTAGGCATTTGAGTTTTTTCATTTTTGACTTTTTTGGCAAGCTTTTGAGCTTCTTTAAACTCTTTTTGAAATTTCTGTCTTTGAGAATATGATAATTTTTCTATAAACAAATGTCCATTAAGATGATCAAATTCATGCTGAAACACCACAGCTAAAAAATCACTTGCCTCAAGGCTATGCTTTTTGCCAAAGCGATCTTGATAATGCAAAGCCACGCTTTTATAACGTTCAACCTCTTCATAAAAACCCGGTATGCTTAAGCAACCCTCAGTAAAAAGTATCTTTTCATCATTTATAAACTCAAGCTCTGGATTAATGATCTCAAGCAAATTTTCTTTTTTTTGCTCCTCATTTTCATCAGGTATATTAGCTAAAAAAACACGCACGGGCACATTAACTTGAATGGCAGCTAAACCAACCCCTTGTCCTGCTATCATCGTTTCATACATATCATCAAGCAAAGTATGCAAATCTTCATTAAAGCTACGTATAGGCTCTGAGTTAAGATACAATCTCTTGCTTGGATAAGTGATGATCTTTCTTTGCATATCCTAGTCCAAAACAGCGAAATTTTGGCTATCTTTGCCGGTAGTGTTTAGCATCTTAATCATCTTATCAAGCAATTTATCAATACTCAAATCATCTTTGATTAAGCTCATCACGACTTCTAAATTCATATCCACTTCAACTGAAGAGATGAAAAAGTTTGTATTATAGATACGATCGATTAGTCCTTCTATGATTTTTCGAGCGTTTTGGATATTGCAGTGTTGTAATAAAAGCATAAAAATACCATCTTGATAATGTGCGAGTATATCGCCTTTGCCTATATTTTTGCTGATGATTTTAGCGATATTTTTAAGTAAGATATTTTTGTCTTTTGTGTCTGCAAGCTTACTTAAAACCGAGTCTTTTATCCTAAATAAAACTATGGTATTTTGATAATTATATTTTTCATAGCCTTCTTTACAGAGTTCAAGGGTGTGAAGGAGGAATTTTTTGTTATAAATTTCAAAGATAGGATCAAAATCACTTTGCTCTTCTATGCTTTTGTAGGTGTGGCTTACCTCTTCGAATTTTTCTTTGATATCATAAGTATATCGAGAAAGTAAGGCTAAATATCGATCAATATCTATTTGCATCGCACCTAAGGTAGCATTAAGAGCGAGGTTGCCTGAATTTATGGAAAGCTCTGACATCCTTTTGGCGATCATTTCTTTAATCACTTCGGTATTTTTATAGATCATCGCCATATCTTGAAGCAAGATATTTAAGGCAGAAAAGCTTTTTTTAACTTTTTTTTCGATCACAACTTGCTTACCTTCTTGCTTGCTATCAAGCTCCATCATCTCGGTGATTCTTTTTTTAAAAGTCATCGTTTGAGAATCAAGCATTTTTTCAAAATAAATGCGATAATTCGTTGGTATAGGTGGCACATTATCTTTCACAAGAGCTTCAAGAACTGATTTTGAGAATTTATCAAATTCACCACCGCTGATTTTTTGAATTTTTTGAGTTTCTCTTTCTGAACTTGAGCCAAAATTTGCACCAAAACCAGCTAAAAAATCATCTTCCATAACCTAGTCCTTTATTTATTTAAAGCTTTTTTGCAAAACCTTGTCAATAAGCCCGTATTCTTTAGCTTCATTTGCACTCATGAAAAAGTCTCTTTCGGTATCTTTTGCGATTTTGGTAAGCTTTTGATTTGTGTTTGCAGCTAAGATTTCATTTAAAATACTTTTAAGTCTTAAAATTTCTTTAGCTTGGATTTCTATATCTGTTGCTTGTCCCCTAGCTCCACCTAAGGGCTGATGAATCATAATGCGTGAATTTGGCAGAGCAAAACGTTTGCCTTTTTCGCCACAACTAAGCAAAAATGCTCCCATAGAAGCAGCTTGTCCTATGCAGATAGTGCAAACGCTTGGTTTGATATAATTCATCGTATCATAGATACTAAAGCCACTTGTGATAACTCCACCGGGTGAGTTGATATAAAGATAAATATCCTTATCTGGATCCTCAGCTTCTAAAAATAAAAATTGAGCCACCACAGAAGCTGCCACATCATCATTAATCTCGCCACTTAGCATTACAATGCGATCTTTTAAAAGACGGGAGTATATATCATAACTTCGCTCCCCTCTACTTGTGCGCTCGATGACATAAGGGATATACATTATTTTTCTCCCTCATTTTTGTCTTTTTTGCTTTCTTTTTTCTCTTTTTTAGGCTCTTTCTTTTCATCTTTTGGCATAAAGATATCGTTGAAAAGTTTTTCTTCAACTAAAGCCATTTTTACAGCTGGTAAAATACCTTGTTGCTGATAGTTTTGTAAAAGTGCTCTTGGATCAATCCCACTTCTATAAGCTTCAAAATACACAGCTTGCATAACTTCTTGATCGCTTACACCTATCTTTCTAAGCAAGGCAAGTTCATTGATGATGAAGGTAAGTTTGACACTTTTTTGAGCTTCATCTTTAAATTCTTCTCTTTTAGCCTTAAGCTTATCTTTATCTTCTTGTAGGGCTTTAATCTCATCTTGACTTAGGCTTGAGAGTGAATTTCTAAGTTGCAAGTCAATTTCTTGTTCGACAACGCCCTTTGGCAAATCAAAAGTATATTTTTTCACTAAAGCTTCAGCTAGAGCCGGTTTTAACTCCTCGTTGATGAGAGTATAAAGCTTTTCTTGCTCAAGCTGCTTTTTGAGCTTTTCATCAAGCTTTTCTTCGCTTAATTCTTTTTCATTTGGTAAAAGTTTTTTCAAAAGCTCTTCATCGATCTTAGCCGGCACAGCTTTTAAAATTTCATGAAGTTTGATCTTAAATACCGCTTCTTTTCCAGCTAAATTGGAAGCACCATAATCTTTTGGAAAAGTTACTTTTATATCTTTTTCTTCGCCAGCTTTCATACCTATCATTGCTTCTTCAAAGCCCGGGATAAACTGCTTTGAGCCTATCTCAAGAGTGAAATTTTCAGCCTTACCACCTTCAAAAGCCTTTTCATCAACAAAGCCTTCAAAGTCAAATTTTGCAAAATCGCCCTCTTTTAAGCCTCTTTTTTCTTTAATCGCTTCGTGAGTGGCGAAGTTTTTAAGTATTTCTTCTTTTTTGCTTTCTATTTCTTTTTTAGTGATTTTTGGAGTGCTTTGTTTTGGGATTAGCTCTTCATATCCATCAAGCTTGATCTCTGGTTTAAAGGAGATCATCAAATCAGCTTCTACCGCACCTTCTTTGTTGTCAAATTTTTCAAAATACGGCTCGCCGACTATATCTTTGCTTTCTTTTTTAAGCTCTTTTAAGCCAGTATTCATTGCTTGTTTTAAAAGCTCTTGTTGCGCATCAGCTTTTAATTGCTCGCCATATCGTTTTAATACCGCACTTGCAGGCACTTTTCCGGGTCTAAATCCGTCCATTTTTATGGTTTTTGCTGTTTTTTGAGCAAGCTTTTGCACTTCATCTTCTAAGCTTTTTGCGTCAATTTTTACGCTTATATTTGCATTGACTTTATCAAGCTGCTTCGCTTTTACTTCCATTTCATTTTTCCTTAAAAAATAAATTTTACTCGCCACTATATCAAATTTTGCCTTTTAGTTAGATAAAAATTAAAGTTATTTATGATAAAATCTTAAAATTAAATTTCAAGGAAAAAGTATTATGCAAGAAGAATTTGAAAAATCAGTTACAAATATCTTAAATTTAATAGGCGAAAATCCAAAACGCGAAGGGCTTTTAAAAACCCCAGCCAGAGTAGCAAAAAGCTTTGAATTTCTCACTCAAGGCTATAAAGCAGATCCTAAGCAAGTCTTAAATGATGCTTTATTTGTCAGCTCAAACAATGAAATGGTTTTAGTGCGTGATATAGAGTTTTACAGCCTTTGCGAGCATCATCTTTTGCCTTTTTTTGGGCGCGTGCATGTTGCTTATATCCCTGATAAAAAAGTGGTTGGCTTGAGTAAAATTCCTCGCCTTGTTGAGGTTTTTGCTCGCAGACTTCAAATTCAAGAACAACTTACCGAGCAAATTGCAGAAGCTTTGATGGAAAATGTCGGTGCAAAAGGCGTTGGCGTAGTTATAGAAGCAAGGCATTTATGCGTTGAGATGAGAGGAGTGCAAAAGGCAAATTCCACCACAAGCACTTCAGCATTAAGAGGCTGTTTTTTAAAAAATGATAATACCAGAAGGGAATTTTTCTCCCTCATCAACTCCTCAAAACAGGTTCGTTTTTGATGAGCCTTTCAAAACTAAGAGCAAAGCTAGGCAGTGAGGATTTAAAATCTGTCTTTGGAGAAATCACCAAAATTTCAGCTACAAGCATAGAGATAAAAGGGCTAAAAACCGGCGTTGGCGATATAGTGCGTTTAATTTCAAATGAAAATAAAGACTTGCAAACTTTAGCTATGGTGGTTGAGGTTAAGGCGGAGTTTTCTTATCTTAGCCCTTTTTCTTTCATAGAGGGCTTTAAGATAGGCGATAGGGCTTATTTGAGTGAAGCTGGTATGCATATAGGCGTAAGCAATGCCCTTTTAGGACGCGTGGTTGATCCTTTTATGAATCCAAAAGATGGCAAAGGTGCTATTGAGGTTGATAAATTTATGCCTATTATGCGTGCGCCTATTGATGCGATGAAAAGAGGACTTATCAATGAAGTTTTTCCAGTGGGCGTAAAGACTATTGATGGGCTTTTAACTTGTGGAGTGGGGCAAAAACTTGGCATTTTTGCAGGCTCTGGAGTGGGTAAATCAACCCTCATGGGTATGATAGTAAAAAACTCAAAAGCTCCTATAAAAGTCGTCGCTCTCATAGGCGAAAGAGGGCGCGAAATCCCTGAGTTTATAGAAAAAAATTTAGGTGGAAAGCTTGATGATACAGTAATCATCGTCGCCACAAGTGATGATAGTGCTTTGATGCGTAAATATGGTGCTTTTTGTGCTATGAGCGTGGCTGAGTATTTTAAAGAACAGGGCAAAGATGTGCTTTTTATCATGGATAGTGTAACGCGTTTTGCTATGGCTCAAAGAGAGATAGGCTTGGCTCTTGGTGAGCCACCTACTACTAAGGGCTATCCACCAAGTGTTTTAAGTCTTTTACCCCAGCTCATGGAACGGACAGGAAAAGAAGAGGGCAAAGGCACGATCACAGCCTTTTTCACCGTGCTTGTTGATGGAGATGATATGAGTGATCCTATAGCCGATCAAAGCCGTTCGATACTTGATGGGCACATAGTTTTAAGTAGAGAACTCACTGATTTTGGTATATATCCGCCTATAAATATCCAAAACTCAGCCTCTCGTGTGATGAATGATATCATCACGCCAGAACATAAGCTCGCCGCACGTAAATTTAAACGTTTAAACTCGCTTTTAAAAGAAAATGAAGTACTTTTACGCATAGGTGCATATCAAAGAGGAAGCGATAAAGAGCTTGATGAGGCTATAGCTAAAAAAGATTTTATGCAAAATTTTCTTACTCAAACTCCAGAAGAAAGTTTTGAATTTAATAATATAATTGAAATTTTAAAACTCATCAACACCCAAACGCAAGCTCCAAATCCAAACAATCAACAAAGCACAAATTCTCTACAAATCCCAAATTTACCGCAGTAAAATACAATGCAAAAAGCAAAAATGGGCTTTTTTCTTTAAATTTGAGTTAAGCATAAAAACTAAAGCAAAGGCTTATTTTTTAACAAAATGCGTAGAATTATGTTCGTTTAAAGAAAGATCATAATAATTTGCGTCCTCTCTTAAAGTAAAGCCGTAATTTTTCCAAAATTCATTGCCTAGATCGTTGTTTTTAAAGGCGATGAGAGCGATTTTGTTAATCTTTTCTTTTTTTAAAGCAGCTAAACAAAACTCTGTCATTTTATGCGCTATGCCAAGTTTTCTAAAGCCCTGATGCACGCATACATGATAAAAGCCTCCTGTGCGTCCATCATGTCCGCAAAGTATGCTTCCTACTATACTTCCTTTTGCATAGCCATTTTTTTCATCTGCTAGCTCAGCCACTACGCTTAAGCCCTCATTTCTCCTTAAAAAAGCTGTAATATTTTCTTTACTATCATCAACGCTTCGTATCCCAAAGCCTTTTATCTCACACCAAAGTTTAAAAACAGCTTCATAATCTTTTTCATTCATTGCTCTAATATTCATTTTTTTCCTTTATAAAAGCCCCAAATTTTCAAGTCCCAAACTCTCATCAAAACCAAAAGCTAAGTTCATATTTTGCACAGCTTGTCCGGCTGCTCCTTTTAAAAGATTATCAAGGGCTGCGATGATGATAAGGTTTTGTGTTCTTTCATCAAAAACAAAATTGATATCTAAAAAATTTGTCCCTTTAACAAAACGCGTTTGAGGTAAAATGCCAACAGGTAAAATTCGTATAAAATTCTCATCTTTATAAGTGTTTTCATACACACTTCTTAGCTCATTTATTTTACCCTTAAATTTGGTATAAATACTTGCTAAAATCCCCCTTTGCATAGGCACAAGGTGCGGGGTGAATTGAAGCGTGATATTTTCATTTGCTGCAAGACTTAGTTCTTGTTCTATCTCTGGAGTGTGGCGGTGCGAGGCTATGCCATAAGCTTTAAAATTTTCATTAATCTCACAAAAAAGATTTTCTTCTTTTGCTCCCCTGCCAGCCCCGCTCGCTCCACTTTTTGCGTCTATGATGATAGAGTTTAAGTCAATAAGCTTATGCTTTACAAGCGGATAAAGTGCAAGTATAGAAGTCGTGGTATAACAGCCCGGATTAGCGATGAGACGTGCTTTTTTAATCTCTTCTCGTTTGAGCTCGCTAAGCCCATACACAGCCTCGTTTAAAAAGCCTTTTGCCTTGTGTTCAAGCTTATACCATTTTTCATATATGTTTGCATTTTTAAGGCGAAAGTCAGCGCTTAAATCTATGATTTTGCAGTGTTGCAGTAAGCTTTCATTCATCACTCCAGCACAAAAGCCTTGAGGCGTGGCTGTAAAGATAAGATCAACTTCTTTTGCCACTTCGTTGATATCCTCATCTTTGCAGAGTAAATCAAGCTTTTTAAAGGTGTTAGGATAGACTTTAAAATAAGGCTCATCTTTATACGCTCTTGATCCAAGATAGCAAAGTTCTGCTTTTGGGTGCCTTAGCAATAAACGCACAAGCTCGTATCCTGTGTAGCCATTTGAGCCAAAGATGGCGATTTTGATTTTATCCATAATGATCCTAGAGTTTTACTTTAAATTTGTGATTATAATCAAATTTTTGTTTTAAAATCATAAAATCAAGCAAAATTTCAGAAATTTAGGCATTTTAAGGCAAATTTAGGATTTTTTAGGGAGCAAGTCGCTGATTTCAAGATCAAATTCTTTAGTGATAAAGATGAAAAACCACCTACCTCTTCCCCTTTTTTCAAGGGGATAAATTTAAACTTAAGCCTACTTAAGCTCAACTTTAAGCACTTTATTTTCAAACATTTTTGGGATATAAAGCGTGTTTTTATCTACAAAAAAGTCTGCTGGTCCTTGCATATAAGGAAGCTCTAGGGTGCTTATCTTGCCTTTGCTTATCTTATAAATCACGCCTTGTAAATTCTCTCCCCATGAACTTACCAAAATATCACCATTTTCAAGCACAGCCACGCCATCATATGCCCCTTTTGTGTCTATCAAGGTTTCAATGTTTTTATTTGCTAGATTTAACCTTATAACCTTACCTCCGCTAACGCCGTCTGGGTGGTAGCCTGCTATGATAAGGGCATTATTTTTTGTATCTATTGCTAGTCCATTTGCTCCGCCAAACTGACTTAAATCAAGCTTATAAAACTCGCTTATAGTATTGTTTCTAAGGTTGATTTTGTGGATTATCCCTGTGCCTGTGTCGCTTACTAGCAAGGTATTTGCATCTAAAACGGCTATATCATTTAAAAAGACAGCTCCATTGATATTTAACCTTAAAAGCTCTTTTTTGTTTCTTACATCAAAGGCATAAAGCGTGTCAATATCCACTACAAAAAGCCTATTATCAAGCCTTGCCATACCTTTTGGAGCATTGAGCTTTGAAGCAAAACTTTTGTCCACAATCTTACCACTTTTATCAAGCTTTGTGATAAAACCATCGCTATCTTTTCCCAAAGGATCAGCCTTTGTACCTATATTGCTTACATAGATAAAATTATTATCTACAAATACGCTTTCTGGACTTGCAAAACCTTCTAAATCAACATGTTTAAGTTCACTTGCGAACACCTCACTGCCTAAACTTGCTGCCAAAATGGCACTGATGAAAAACTTTGTTTTCATTTTTTCTCCTTTAAAATTAAAATCACAAGGCAAAGTATATGAAAAGTGAAAATTTTTTTGTGCAAGTTTTTTGGAAAAAAATATAAGTTTTTTGATTTTGCTGAAAAATATTTTGTGTATTAAGGATTTTGCATTAAAAAGAAGCTTTTTGCAAAGTCTTTTGATACTGCTTTGGGGTTTGATTGAATTGCTCTTTAAAGCGAGCTATAAACCAAGCTGGTGAGCTAAAACCACAATCTGTGCAGATTTCATTTACATTTTTATCAGCGTATTGAAGTAGAAATTTAGCCTTTAAAAGTCTTTTTTCATCAAGCCATTTTTTAGGAGAAATTTTAAAATACTGCTTAAACTCACGCGAAAAGCTAGCATTATCAAGCCCTGCAAACTCAGCCATATCAGCTACGCTTAAAAACTCACTCTCACAATAAGCAAATAGTTGATCAAGCCTTAAGCGACTGGTATTAAAGATGGTTTTTAAAAAGCTTAAAAATAAGGAGTTTTTGCTTAAAGCAAGGTGCAAAAACAGCTCTTCAAATTTAAGTTCTATCAAGGGATCAAGATGGGCTGAGTTTGGCTCAAAATATGGTGCAAAAGCTGATACTATCTGGCTTAAGCTCTCATCTTCTAAAGGGGTATTTTGGGCTAAATGCACTGAATTTGCATTTTGCATTTGAGTAAAAAATAAGTCCTTGTGCTTAAAGCCAAGCTTTGCTAAAAGGGTGTTGTTAAAAAAGAAAAGATAGGCTTCATAATTTTGCTTAGCTATGTTGCTGAGTAAATACGCTCCAGCTGGTAAAAGCAAAGCCTGATTTTCCTTTAAAATCAGCTCTTTTTCATCAAATTCATCTTGAAAATGCACTTTTTTCTCGCCCTCTTTAACAAAAATCAGCACATTTTCTTGCATACAAGTAAAAAGCTTGTGCGAGCTATCATTTTGTTTATAGCGCGCAAAAACACAACTTGAAACGCTTTTAAGTTCAGTGCTTTGCTTTTTATCTTGAATGCTTTTAAGCTCTTTTGGTAGGTAAAACATTTATTTTATCTTTAGCTTTTTTTGCCTTGTTACCAAGCTCAAAAGGAGGAAGTTTTTTGATCTTGTTGCCAACTTTTTTCTCACAAAATAAATTCCCACTTGTTTCTTCATAAATTTTAAGCTTTTCATCGATTTTTTCAAGTATAAACTTAGTTTGAGCCATATCTTTGATGATAAAATCCTTTTGATCCTTAATCATTTGCTTACGCTCTTCAAAGGTGCTATCGCCCTTATAATAAAGCTCTATATAATGCTTAATGCGTTCAATTGGCATCTTAGTAAAGCGAAAATACTCTATCCACTTCACCCACTCAACATCGCTTTTGCTAAAATAACGCACATTGTTTTTATCACGTTCTAAATTTGGAAAAAGCCCCTTTTTGATCCAAAATTTAAGCGTAGTTGAGGGCACGCCCGTTTGTCTTTCAACCTCGATGATAGTATAAGCCATAGTTTTTCTCCTTATTAAGCGTGTGCTTTTTGTTTAGGCTCTTTAAGCTCAAGTTTTTGTTTGCTTTCACTAGTGTAAAAATCCCTTACACTTTGATAATGCTTGTTATTTGGATCAAGCAAATCCTCGCCTGTTAGTTCCATATTTTCATACACAACGATCTTTTTTTCTAGCCTTTGCAAGCCTTTTTGAAGTTTTGCTAGCTGAGAAATAACCTTAGCTCTTTGCTTTGTCAGCAAATTCTTTCTTGCACTTGCAGAAGCTACGCCTTTAGTAGTAAGATAAATATAAGCTTTAATATCCTCTAAACTCATATCCATAGAACGCAAACACTCTATCCACAGCACCCATTCTATATCTTTTTTGGAAAAATACTTCACCCCATTATGATCGCGTTCTACAAAAGGAAAAAGCCCCTTTGTAACCCAAAAACGAAGCGTATAAGGCGTGATACCGGTTTGCTTTGCCACTTGGGCTATGGTGTAAGCCATGAGTTCTCCTTAAAAAAATAATGTAAATTATACAAAGAATTTGATAAATAAATGCATTTTAAGCTCATTTTTTTAGCTGAGCTTACCACCAACTTACCGAGCTTTTGCCTGTATCAAGCTTAGTAATTTGTGCTAAATCTGTGCTGTCAAGTTTAAAGTCAAATATATTTATATTTTCTTTAAGACGTTCTATTTTAGAAGTCTTTGGAATGACTATAACTTCTCTTTGCACCAACCATCTTAAAACTACTTGAGCTATGCTTTTGTTGTGTTTTACAGCGATTTGCTTTAGCACTTCATTGTTAAAAATGCCATTTCTTCCAGATACAAAAGGACTCCAAGATTCAAGCTTACAATTGCCATTTTTTTGCATAAGTTCTTGATAGCTTTTGTGTTGTAAAAATACATGAGTTTCCATTTGATTGACAGCTGGGGCTATCTTGCAAGTTTTGATAAAATCAAGATAGGCTTGTTCTCTAAAATTTGAAATCCCAAGAGCCTTGATCCGTCCTTCTTCATAAAACTCCTCCATAGCTTTATACATAGCACTTCTTTGGCTAAAATTGCGGTGCAGTAAAAGTAGATCAAGGTATTCAAGCTTCATATCCTTTAAAGTCTGCTCTATATGCCTTTTAGTGCCTTCATAATCCATGCCACTTGAAAGCTTAGTCGTGATAAAAAGCTCATTTCTGCTCACCCCACTTTCACGCAAGCCCAAAGCAAGCTCATTTTCATTGCCATACATTTGCGCTGTATCAAATAAGCGATATCCTAGCTTGGCTGCTTCTCTTGTGATATTTACGCACTCAGCCGCATTAAGCCCATAAGTGCCAAGCCCCAAAAGTGGCATTTTCACGCCATTGTTTAAAGTGATCATCTTTGCTCCTTGTAGTGAAGTTGTATCTAAGCTTTGAGCCGCAAGCTCGCTTAAAAGCCCACCAAAACCCAAAACCGCCCCAGCCTTAAGGCTAGTTTTTAAAAATGCTCTACGATTGTTTTGCATTTTTACTCCTTTTTGATTTTAAATATTATTGCAAAATTTTTTAGCCTTATAATTTTTACATTTTTTGCTAAATGATAGATTTTGCATATAAAATTATAAGAAATGATACTTGGTATCTGTCAAACTTCTACCCCAACTCCTTCTCATACTTTTTCCCAAGATACCAGCCAAGTATGCTCCATTGAAGGCTTATTCCAGCTCCTGCAATAAGTACAGCTGGAATACCGATTGTAGCTATAGCTCCTTCAACTTGTGCGCTTATAGCGTCTCCTCCTCTATATACTACTGTATCTAGGAAGTTTTTGACCTTGTATTTAGACTCTGAATCAAGTGGCACAAAGAGCATTTCTCTGCCTGGGCGTATGAGGGCGTATTCGCCTATCCTGCGTATGGACATTACAACCACTATCGGTAAGAAGGCTGGGTGAGTAAAGGCTAGCACTATAAAGCCAATGGAGATGATTAGTCCAAGGCTTGAAAGTAGCCATTTTAGCCCTATGAGTTTGACTATCCTTGAAGTGAGGAAAAACTGGATAAAAAAGCTTGCACTTTGCACGATTAAGTCTATATTTGCAAAGGCTGCAGCTCTTGCTTCTCTATAACCCTCACTTGAACGCGGAAAAAGCTCTTCTATGATCCTGCCTTGTTCGACATATAAAAAGGTACTTACACTTGTTAAAAGCAAGATAAAACCTACAAATGCCATTAAATAAGGGCTTTTGATGATAAGCTCAAAGCCTACAAAGGGATTTTTTGAACCTATTGGCTTAGAAAAGCGTTCTTTTAAGGCTTGTAAAGGATTGCTTTTATCATCGCTTTTTCCTAAAAGCTTAAAGCTTTCTTGGACGATAAGGTATTTAAGTATGGTAGCAAGAGCTAAAAATACCATAGAAATGAGTATAAAATTTTGAGTTTCAAAAAGCCCTTTAAGAAAGCTAACTAAAGACGCCCCTAAAATCCCACCTAAACTTACTCCAGCGATGATTATACCAAAAAGACGTTGTGATCTTTCTTTGCTATACACATCTACAAGCAAGCTCCACGCACTTGAGATGATAAAAATATTAAACACGCTCACCCAGATATAAAAAGTTCGGCTAAGATAGACAAAATACTCACTTTCAGGAGCAATGTTAAGTATAGCCACAAAAAAACAAAGTAAATTCAGCGTAAAAAAGGCAAAAATACAATCTATATAAAGCTTGCGTTTAACAAAACCACTCAGCCACATAGCTAGCATTGAACAAAGCAAGGTTGCTATAAAGGTGCCTAAAAAAAGCCATTTTAGCTCCTCGCTTCCTCCTTGCAATCCCAAAGCGTCTCTAATGGGGCGTAAAATCCCATAACTTGCAAAGAGTAAAAACATAAACAAAAATGAATACAAAAGCAAGAAAAACTCGCCCTTTTGTAAATTTAAAATTCTATATAAAAAGTTTTGCACTAGTATTTTTTTTCCTTGATTTATTTTTGTGTAATTATAAAGCCAGACACCTAGTGTTTGTCAAGAACAAATTTAAAAAATTTGCGAATTTTTTTTCAAAAAAACTTTTCAAAGCATGATATAACAAGGTTTTAAAAAATATAAATTTAAATTTGCAAAGAATGCGCGCGTAAATCCTTGCTAAAGTGTATCATTCACTCCTTTTTACAATTTCTCCTTATGTCGCTTATTGAGCCACTATTTAAAAAGCTCATTTAGGTATTTTACCATCGCTGGATCAGCGTGGTTGAAAAAGAGGCTCTCGCCTTTTTCAAGTTTCGCAATCTGCACCTTGTCATCAGAATCTAACTCAAAATCAAACACATTGAAATTCTCTATCATACGCTCTTTTCTCGTCGTTTTTGGGATAACGATAATACCACGCCCGATAAGCCAATTTAAAATCACTTGTGCCACGCTTTTATTATGTTTTTGAGCGATTTTTAGCAAAGTGGGATTTTTAAACATATTTTGCTTACCCTCACCAAAGCTCGCCCATGATTCTACCGCTACGCTATATTCGCCCATTAGTTTTTGAAAATCTACTCTTTGGTGAAATGGATTGCATTCGATTTGATTTACCGCGGGCTTTATTTCATTATTCATACAAAAATCCACAAGGCGATCAGGCAAAAAGTTACTTACGCCAATTGCCTTTATCCTGCCCTCTTTATAGAGCTTGCTCATCGCCCGCCACGCGCCATAGACATCATTGACAGGTTGATGGATAAGATAAAGATCCAAATAATCAAGCCCAAGCTTTTTCATCGAAGTTTCAAACGCCTTGAGTGCGTCTTTTTCATTGGCATGGCTTACCCAAAGTTTTGTAGTGATAAAAAGCTCTTCTCGTTTTACCCCACTTGCTTTAAATCCAGCACCCAAAGCCTCTTCGTTTGAATACGCTTGTGCGGTGTCAAAACTGCGATAGCCCACGCTTAGTGCGTCCTCCGTGCATCTTTGCGCTTCTTTTAAATCCGTGATTTGAAAAGTCCCATAGCCTAGTATAGGCATTTTAACGCCGTTATTTAAAGTAATATATTTCATTTTTTCTCCTTTATTTTTAAAATCTTATAAAATTATATAGCCTTACACCTAGTGTTTGTCAAGGCTAAATTTGAAAAAAATTGTAAATTTTTTAAATTTACTCTTGACTGAGAGCGGCTCTCATCATTTATAATTTCTTTAAGTTTTTTATTTTGATCTTTTTGATAAGAAATAAAAAGCATAATTTTATTTTAAAGAAAGGAAAAAGTATGAATTCGCAAAACGAATTAAGCAAGGATAGAAGAGAGTTTTTGAAAAACTCAGCTAAACTTGGTATAGCTACGCTTGGAGTGTTGGGGACATCTAGCTCGCTTTTTGGCGCAGACTCTGCAAAAGCTTCAAATTTAGGCAGTGCTGTACCAATTGTTACTTTAAATAATGGCGTAAAAATGCCAATGCTTGGCTTTGGAGTCTTAAGACTTGGCGATCAAAAACAAACTCAAATGGCGGTTGAATCTGCCCTTGAGCTTGGTTACCGCCTTTTTGATACAGCCCAAAGTTATGGCAATGAAGAAGGTGTGGGGTATGCTTTAAAAGCTACTGGGGTAAAAAGAGAAGAGCTTTTCATCACGGTTAAGCTTTTTAAAGCCTTTGCTACTGAAGCTTTGGCTGCAAAGGCTTATGAGGATAGCTTAAAACGTTTGAATATAGACTATGCTGATTTATATCTCATTCATCAGCCTGTAAATGATACTTATGGAGCTTATAGGGCGATGAGTAAGCTTTATAAAGAAAAAAGAGTAAGAGCTATAGGGGTAAGCAACTTTGATCCAGCTCGCATTATGGACTTTGTGCAAAATCAAGAGATCAAACCAGCTGTAAATCAAGTCGAATGCAATCCGCTTTTCCAAAACTATGCCACTCAAGAGATACTCAAAGAGCTTGGAATTCAAATGGAGGCGTGGAGTCCGCTTGCTCAAGCAAAAAACAATATCTTGCAAAATCCCGTCTTAGCTCGTATAGGCAAAAAATACGGCAAAAGTCCAGCTCAAGTCATCTTAAGGTGGATTTATCAAAGAGGTATAGTTGCGGTTGTAAAAAGTGGCAATGTAAATCGTCAAAGAGAAAATCTTAATATTTTTGATTTTAATCTTAGCACACAAGATATAAATGATATTGCCAAACTTGATACAGGCAAAAGAGGACTTGATCATCAAGACCCAGCTCGCATTAAGTGGCTTAATGAAAGGCAGATGATTAAGGCTGAAAGGATATAAATACCCATTTAACAAGGACAATCAAAGCAATTTTTACAATTTCTTGCTTTGTATAAGCAAGAAACATTTTTAAACTCCTTTAAAACAAGGGCAAATTCGCCCTTGTTGCTCTTAAAATCATCATCTTGTGTTATAATCGTGCAAACTCAAGTGTTAAGCAAGGAGCAAATATGCAAGTAAAACCTAAAATAGCTATCTTAGCTACAGGAGGAACTATAGCTGGGGCTATTGATAATGCAGTAGCAACCACAGGTTATACAGCCGGTGTTGTGGGAGTTGAAGCTCTTATTAAAGCAGTGCCAGAGCTTGCAAGCTTAGCTGATATTTCAAGTTATCAAATCGCAAATATCAATAGCTGCGATATGAATGATACCATTTGGCTTACACTTTCTCATAAGATCAATGCGCTTTTTTTAACTGATATTGATGGTGTGGTGATTACTCATGGCACTGATACTATGGAGGAAACAGCGTATTTTTTAAGCCTTGTGATAAAAAGCGATAAGCCAGTGGTTTTAGTAGGAGCCATGCGTCCTTCAACAGCTATAAGTGCAGATGGTCCTAAAAACCTTTACAATGCCATAGCCCTAGCAGCTGATAAAAATGCTAAAGGCAAAGGCGTAATGGTAGCAATGAATGATAAAATTCAAAGTGCAAGAGGAGTGGTAAAAACGCACACTTTAAATATAGATGCTTTTTCTTCGCCAGATTTTGGGGATTTGGGGTATATAGTAGATGGTAAGGCAACTTTTTATAATAATACCACCAAAGCGTATGGCAAAAATACCCCTTTTGATGTTGGTAAGCTTTCAAGCTTACCAAGAGTAGATATACTTTATACTTATTCAAATGATGGTAACGCAGTTGCTGCAAGGGCTTTGTTTGAAAATGGCACAAAGGCTTTAATTATCGCTGGAAGTGGGGCTGGTAATATCCATAAAGATCAAAAAAATATGCTTAAAAAGCTTCTTAAACAAGGACTTATCATAGCTATAAGCTCGCGTATAAATGCTGGTTTGGTAGCGCTAAGCGATGAAGATAAGGCTTTGGGCTTTATTAGCGCGCAGGATTTAAACCCTCAAAAAGCAAGAGTGCTTTTAATGCTTGCTTTAACAAAAACAAAAGATACGAAAAAAATTCAAGAGTATTTTTTAAAATACTAATTTGAGTTTTAAGCTCGTGTTTGAGCTTGCAAGAGTTTAAACCGATATAATTAAGTTGAAACTATGCTTTGTTTTAAGTCTATCTATAGAAAAAGCTTTTCAATTCAAGGTTTTAAAACAAAGCCAAATAAATTTTGATGAAAATGCTAAAGTTTATTTTTCTTTTCTTGCAAGCTTTTTCTTTGCGCTTGCGTGATCTTTTAAGCTTTGATAATCCCTTTCTTCTTGATAATAATTTCTTAGCCTTTCATCTTGCCCTAAAGTAAGCTTGTTTTGATCTTCTTTTGCTAGCACTTCTTCGTAAAAATTGATCTTTTTTTGCACGACTTTTAAGGCTTTTGTGTAGCTCTTAAGCGTGGATAATATCTCTTTTTCTTGCTCTTTTATCATCTTAAGTCTTGCTGGTATGCTTTTATCGCCTAATTTACAAAGCTCTACAAACTCGCTAATCTTAGCTATACTCATACCCGTTTCACGCATACACTGAGCTAGGGCTACCCATTGTAAATCTCTTTGAGAAAAATATCGCACATTATTTTCATCTCTTTGAATGTGAGAAAACAAGCCCCTTTTAGCCCAGTATCTAATGGTATGAGCACTTACTCCTGTAAGTTTTTCTACCTCTTTGATGGTATAAGCCATAAATTTCCTTTTTTGAAATTATTAAAATGAATGAATAAGGCTTTATTCTTTGCCCTCAAGCACTGGCACAAAAAGGCACTCTTCTAATACTTCTTTGCGAATTTCGCCGTCTTTTTTATAAAATCTTGTGATGAATTGTTTGTTATTTATAAGCATAGGTGCAACAAGCATACCTCCATCCTTGAGTTGCTCAAAAATCGCATCTGGAATGCTTTGTGCGTAAGCTGAAAAAAGTATGCGATCATAAGGTGCGTAGCGACTCCAGCCAGCTTGTCCGTCTGCGTGCAAGACAAGTATATTGTGTAATTCAAGCGTGTTAAAGGTTTTTTTGGCACTTTCTACGAGATTTTCTATACGTTCTACACTAAAAACACGGCGCACGATCTTGCTTAAAATCGCCGCTTGATACCCAGAGCCACAACCTATCTCAAGCACATTATCAACATCTTTAAGCTCAAGAGCCATAGTCATCTTAGCCACGGTTAAAGGCGAGCTTATCCATTGATTGCCTATCATTGGCAGGGCATTGAGGCTGTAAGCATGGGCTTTTAAAGGCGAGAAAAGCTCTCTTGGCACGGAACAAAAGGCGTTAAATAAGGCTTCGTTGATAAAAGTTTTTTCAGCGATTTCTTCTGCCATGCTTTTGCAACGTTTTTGCTCGAAAAATGTCATTTTCTTTTCCTTGTTTGCAATAACTCATCTTTTAATTTATTCAGTTTTAATGAAAGTAAGAGTTTAAATGTGCTTGAGTTTTCAAATTTTGTAATTTTGTCATTAAAGTGCAAAAGGGCTTCTTGACTAAATTGAGCGATTTCGTGTAAGCTTTTTTTCTTATATACGAGCTTGCCTTTTTGAAAGATAGGTATTTGTAAGGCTTGTATTGTGGTATTTGCTTTTGTGCTTACAAGTTCATCTTCAAGATAGAGTTTATCATAAAGAGCTTTGTGCGAGCTTTTATCATAAAAGCGGTAAAGCTTTTTAGGAGCTGGATTTGTGATCTTTTCGCTGTTTTCGCTGATCTTGATTTTTGGTGTGATCTGCTGTGTTTTTTTAGTGGCAACAAGCTTATATACACAGCCTAAAACTGGTTCGCTTTGAGCGGTGATGAGCTTTTCGCCCACTCCAAAGGCATCTATTTTTGCTCCTTTTTCAAGCAAGTTTTTGATCTTATATTCATCTAAACTACCGCTAACAAGGATTTTGCAGTGTTTTAAACCTGCTTCATCAAGCATAAGCCTTGCTTTTTGGCTTAATTTGCATAAATCCCCAGAATCAAGCCTTATGCCTAAATTTGCGTTTTTATCCCCTTTAAATACCGCTTTAAAGGCTTTTATAGCATTTTTGATCCCTTGAATACTCTCATAAGTATCCACCAAAAGCACAGCATTTTGCGGATATAGTTCGCAGTATCGCTTAAATGCTTCATACTCATCTTCAAACATTTGCACCCAAGAATGAGCCATAGTTCCAGCCACAGGTATGTTATAAAGCTTTCCTGCAAGCGTGCAAGCAGTAGCTTTACATCCTCCTATAAACGCTGCTCTTGCCCCGCTAAGTGCTGCGTCAATGCCTTGAGCGCGTCTTGAGCCAAATTCCAAAACAGCCCTGCCATTAGCCGCTCTTACAACTCTACTTGCTTTTGTAGCAATGAGGCTTTGGTGATTTAGTGTTAAAAGTATGAAAGTTTCTAAAAGTTGAGCTTCACAAGCTCTAGCTTTAACACTTAAAATTGGCTCATAAGGAAAAGCGATCTGTCCTTCTTCAAGGGCGTTAATATCTCCACTAAAGCGAAATTTTTTTAAAAAGCTTAAAAAGGCTTCATCAAAAAGTTTTTGTTCTCTTAAAAAATTGATATCCTCTTCATCAAAATGTAAATTTTGTATATAAGTGATGATTTGCTCTAAACCAGCGACTATGACAAAACCGCCTTTATCTGGAACTTTGCGGAAAAAGACATCAAAATAACAAATCGTATCCGCATCAGCACTCTTAAAATAGCCATTACTCATAGTAAATTCATAAAAATCACAAAGCAAGGCTAGATTGATCTTGTTTTCTTTCAAAATTTATCCCTTAAAAAGCACAAATTAAGCTTAAAAATCATCAAAACTAATGCTACCTTTAGAATAATTTGTAACCTTACCTTCAAAGAAATTCGCTCTTTGATCGTTAAATTTAGAAAAGTCATCAACCCATTTTATAGGGTGTTTAGCATTATAAATTCGATCTAAGTTAATTGCAACAAGTCTTTGATCGATGAGATAGTGAATGTATTCTTCTATAATATCATCTGTAAAGCCCATGATTTGATTTTGCGTGATATACTTACCCCATTTGATCTCAAGCTCACCGGCTTTTTTAAACATATCATAAATTTTATCCACATTTTCTTTATTAAAAAGATCAGGACGTTCAGCTCGTGTTGAGTTAATCATATTTTGAAATAAAAGCAAATGCGTAATCTCATCTCTTTGGATAAAACGTATCATTTGTGCAGAACCTAGCATCTTGCCAGCTCTAGCTAGAGCATAAATGGCTGTAAAACCGCTGTAAAAATACACACCTTCTAAAATTTGATTGGCTACCATAGCAAGCAAGAGTTTATTATCATCAACATCACCAGCTAGCTCCTCATAAATCGAGCTTATGAAGTCATTTTTTTCTCTTAAAGTTTCATCGTGCTTTTCCATTTCATAAATCAAGTCAGTGTTTTCACAAATGGCTTCAACCATTACAGCATAGGACTTTGAGTGATTGGCTTCCTCATAAGCTTGACGCGTTAAGATAGCGTTGATTTCTGGGGCTGTGATGTATGGGTTGATATTATCAGCAAGATTGTTTGCTTGAAAGCTATCCATTGAGATGAGCTGACTCCAGACAAGATCATACATTCTTTTTTCAGCTGCTGTAAGATTGCAACGATAATCAAGTGCGTCTCTTGTGGTATCAACTTCTTTTGGAAACCAAGTGTTTGCTTCCATTAAATCCCAAAGTTTTAACGCCCAAGTGTATTTTGCTTTGGTAAAATTTAAAATTCCGTGCGGGTTGCCATCAAACACCTTTCTTTCGGTGAGGGTTTCGGTGGAGTTTGGATTGTAGATTTTCTTTCTTTTCATTATAAAGCCTTTCTAAATTTTGCTGACTATACAGCTTCGAGTGAGTATATCATGAAGCATAAAGCCGTCTTTTCTAAAAAAACTCATCACTAAGCCAAAAAGAAAAGCACTGCCAAATAAAAACACGACATACCTTAGCATAATCCTTAAAAAACCGAGTTTATTGCCTTTTTTAGAATCAATCAAATAAAGCTCATACGCCCTTAAACCCGGACTTTGAGCCTTAAAACTTAAAAACAAAGCCTGAATAAGCCCAAAACACAAAGAACATAAAAAAATAACAAGGTGATTTTCTAAAAACGCCTGTTTTGAGCCTAAAGCAAAATAACAAATATATAAAATCGGCGTATAAATCAAAAAAATATCAACCAAAAATGCCTTAAAACGCATAAATCTTGAGGCTATCTTTGCTTTTGCTTTCATTTTTTCTTTGTATCAAACCCCTTCTATCAAGTTTTGACTTAGTTTCCGCGACTTCCGGGCTTAATGGCAGTGCTTCCTTGCTTACACAAAGGACAATTAGCTGCGTCATAGACTTCAAATTCAAAATTTCCTAAGGTAAAAAGTGGCAAATTTTCTGGAAGTTTTGCATTGTCTTTTCTTGTAGAGTTTGTAAGATTTTTAACCTTACAAATTCCACGATTTGCTAAGGCCGCAAAACCTACAACTTCTCCGCCTAAACTTTGTATGATATTTGCACTTTCTAAAGCTGATCCACCTGTTGTGATAATATCTTCACAAATGATGAATTTTTCGCCTTTTTTAACCTCAAAGCCTCTTCTTAAAGTCATCACAGAATTAACTCTTTCTGTGAAAATAAAACGTTTTTTACACGCCCTTGCAAGCTCATAGCCAGCTAAAATTCCACCAAGTGCAGGCGAGCAGATACTATCAAATTCAAGTCCATGTTCTTCTATAATCGCGGCTAATTCTTCACAAAGTTTGTTTGCAAGTAAAGGATTTTCAAGCACTTTTGCACTTTGTAGATAAAAGCCTGAGTGTTTGCCAGAGCTTAGTAAAAAATGCCCTTCTAAAAATGCTCCACAATCTTTATAAATCTGTTCTAAATTCATACTTTTAAAAGTTCGCTTTCTTTGTTTTTGACGTTTTCATCGATTTTCGCGCTATAGCTATCAGTGAGTTTTTGCACCTCATCATAAGCTTTTTTTGCCTCATCTTCACTTATAGTTTTGTCTTTTTCAAGTTTTTTTACGCTATCATTGGCTTCTTTTCTGACATTACGCACTGAAACCTTAGCTTTTTCGCCCATAGCCTTAGCTTGTTTGACATTTTCTTCTCTTTGCTCTCTTGTCATCGGTGGAAAAAAAAGCTTTACACTTTCGCCATCATTGTTTGGATTGACACCTATATTTGCTGCTGCTATGGCACTTTCTATACCTTTAAGCATAGGTTTTTCCCAAGGCGTGATTGTGATGGTTGAAGCATCGCTTGCAAGCACTGTAGCAACTTGATTTAAAGGTGTAGCCGAGCCGTAATAATCCACGTTGATATGATCTAAAATGTGTATATTTACCTTGCCTGTGCGTAGAGTGGTAAAGTCTTTTTTAAGGGCTTCTAAAGCCTTTTCGCAGTGGGTTTTTTGTTTTTGATAAATTTCATTAAGCATGATCATTCCTTGCTGGGTTTAATTACTTGTGTTGTTTTCAACTTGTGGAGCACTTGGTGCAGCTGGTGCAACACTTACATTAGCTTCTGTGCTTGGCGGGATCAGCGAGCTTGCTTTTTCAGCTACTGAGCTTGAAGTTGCTTTTGTGTTATAGATATAACCTAATGCTATGGTGTTAATGATAAGCAAAAGTCCCATGATAAAGGTGAATTTAGCTAAAAAGCCAGCTGGTCCTTTTGCGCCAAATAAACTTTCATTACTGCCACTATACGCACCTAAACCTATGCTTGAACTTTTTTGCAAAAGCACTACAATGCAGATGATTAAAACCAAAAGAAACTGGATAATAAATAAAAGCGTAGTCATTTTTTTCCTTAAAAAACTAAAATTATAAAAAGAAATTATAATCAAAAAAAGCTTGAAAAAGCTTGAAAAATACAAAGAAAATAGAAATTATTTTTAGAAAAGTCTTACAAAAAACAAATTCCTTGCAAGAGAAGTTCTTGCAAGGTTAAGTTTTATTCTCTACTACTTGTAAGCCCTAGAATTTGAAGCAAAGCAGTGAAAAGATTGACGAAGTCAAGATATAATGCTACTGCACCTTCAATCGGTGTTTCATAGTTGCCACGAATAATGTTTTGTGTATCATAAAGTATATAAAATGAGAACAAAATCGCAGCCACGCTAGAAATCACAAGCTGAAGCATAGGGCTATGAAAAAAGATATTAAGCAAAGATGCACATACCACAACGATAAGCACGATGAAAAGCATTTTTCCCATAGTGGTAAAATCTTTTTTTGTATTCATCGCAAAAATACTTAAAGCTCCAAAAGCAACCGTTGTGAGTGCAAAAGCTTGTGCAACTATCACTGCTCCTGCTGGTAAGGCTAGCACTGAAGAGAGTAAAGGTGTAAGAGTAAGTCCTGAACAAAAAGTAAAAGCAAAAAGCAAGATGAGGTTAAGCGGGGCTTCTCTTTTTTTCGCCATTAAGCCAAAAAGCAAGCCAATTTCTACTATAAAAAGTATCCAAAATGCCATTTGGCTTATGCCACCAAGAGCATAAATTCCAACATAAGCTCCAGCAGTAGCAGCTAAAAGCGAAGCGGCAAAAAGTTGGTAAGTTTGTTTGATAAAGGTGCTTAAAGCTGAACTTTGTCTGCTTGAAAGCTCCTGTGTTTTTGAGTAATCTCTATCATAAAGACTCATTTTTTATCCTTTAATAAAAGTGTTTTTAAAGTATAAATTTAACAAAAAATAATAAACAAATTATCTTTTATTTTGAAATTTCGATTTTATATTTTATATTTTTATAAAAATATAGTTATCGTAAAAGTCATGACGATCAAAAGGCTTTAAGAAGCCCATTTGAAGGTAAAAAAATATTTTTTCTTAAAAATTTAGCTTTTCTGTGTTAGAATTGCGAGCAACTTTAAGGAAAGACAAACAATGAAAGAAATTCTAATCACAAATGATGATGGCTTTGAAAGCGAGGGCTTAAAAAAGCTTATTAAAATGCTTAAAAAAGAATTTAAAGCTAAAATCACCATAGTTGCTCCAGCTAGTGAAAAATCAGCTTGCTCGCACTCCATAACCCTAACGCGTCCTTTAAAATTTGTTAAAGTTGGTAAAAGATTTTACAAGCTTGATGATGGCACGCCAGCTGATTGTATATATCTAGCCTTGCATGCTTTATATAAAAAACGTTTGCCTGATCTTGTGATAAGCGGGATTAATCATGGAGCAAATATAGCTGAGGATATAACTTATTCTGGCACTTGTGCAGGAGCTATGGAAGCAGTTTTACAAGGAATTCCAGCTTTGGCTTTATCCCAGTTTTTTAAAAAGGGTGAAAATGCCTCAAAGCTTGATTTTAAAAATGCTTTAAAAATCACTAAAAAAATCGTCCAAACTATCTTTGATAAAGGTTTTCCACTTGATAAAAAAGAATTTTTAAATGTGAATTTTCCCTCAAGCAAAGATGAATTTAAGGGCATAAAAATCACTAGGGCAGGCAAAAGAGTGTATAATTACAAAGCGTATTCAAATACTAATCCAAGAGGGGTGCAGTATTATTGGCTAGCAGCTGCTGGGCTTGATCATGAATCAGAAGAAAACTCAGATATAAGCCTTTTAATGAAAGGCTATGCAACCATAACGCCTATAATGCTTGATCTTACCGCTTATAATCAAATTCAAACACTAAAAAAATGGATAAAGGAGTAAAATGCAAGAAAGATACACAAGGGTAAAATGGCTTTTTGGCGAAGATGAGGTCGCTTTTTTTGGCAAGCAAAAGGTGCTTATTTTTGGACTTGGGGGCGTGGGTGGAATGTGCGTTGATGCTTTGTTCCGCACAGGTTTTAAGGATTTTACTTTTGTTGATGCAGATAGCTTTGAAGAAACAAATTTAAACCGCCAGCTTCACAGCGAGCATTTAGGTGAAGAAAAGGCAAAGGTTTTTGAGCGAATTTACAAGGCTAGGGGTATAGTTGCTAGGGTTGATGAGGCTTTTTTAAAGGATTTTGATTTAAGTGAGTTTGATCTTATCATCGATGCTATTGATGATATACCAGCAAAGGTTGCTTTGGCAAATAGCGTTGATATGAAAAAACAAATTTTTATCTCTGCAACAGGTGGAGCTAGAAAGCTTGATCCAACGCGTATCAAAGTTGCACCTTTATACAAAACGCACGGCGATGCTTTAGCAAAAAAATTCCGCTATGAGCTTAAAAAAACGGGCTTAAAGGGGGATTTTGATGTGGTGTATTCTGATGAAAAACCACTTTGTAAGGATTTGGGTTCTTTTATGGGCGTTACAGCGTGTTTTGGCTTGACTTTGGCAAGTTTGGCTGTGAGAAAAACCTTGCTTCGTTTTGAAAAAGAATTTGGTGCGTAAAACTAGGACTTCACTTTTGTTTGATGAAATTCGCATTTTTGACAAAGTTTTTCTACTAAAATTCCCTTTTTAAATCCTTCTTTCATCTTTATCGCCCTTTGAGTGTTTAAAAGCTCATCAAGTGAGCATTCAAAGAGCGAGCCAAGACTAAGTTCTGCTTTTGTATCCATACAACATGGAACTAATTTACCATTGCTTAAAACCCCAAGTTGCTTAGTGAATGCATGACAAGAGCCTTGAGTATGTGAGTTTTTATTTTCTAAACTTGCCCACTCAAAGCGTTTGTCAAGATGTAAAAATATCTTACTTGCAAGGCGGTTTTTCTGTGCGTTTAAATCAAGCTTGAGCTTAAAGTTTTGTTCTAAAAACTCATAAATTTCTTTGTTGTGTTTAGGCGAGCAAAAATTATGATCTAAATTCCAAAGTCTAAGATTGATAAAATTTATATTTTTATTTTGTATATGAGTGTTTAAAAGCTTTAAAATGGGCTTTATATAACTTTGAAAATCAAGCTTTTTTTGTTCAAAAAAAGAAGTCAAGGAGATATTTATCTGCCTGATATTTTTACTTGTTAAAAGCAAATTTTGCTTTTTTTCATCAAGATAAAAACCGCTTGTGGTAAGCTCTAAAGCCATATCATACAAACTTGCTATTTCAATATAAGCTTTTAAATTAGGTACAAGCAAAGGATCGCCAAGTAAGTGAAAAGTGTAAATTCTAGCCTTTTTAGCAAGCTTTGAAGCTATATGTTCAAAGTCTTTTATACTCATCACTCCACGCACGCCCTTTTGCGAGGGACAAAAAGAACAATTTAGCCCACAAATATCGCTTAATTCTATATATATTTTTTCAAATTTCATTTATTTGCTTTTATTTTTGGTAACACTTTATTTTATTTCATCTTAAATTTTGCTAAGTTCTCATAAATTTGTATTTAAATTATGCTACCTTTAAGATACAATAAATGCAAAAAAGGATATATAGTGCAAAATACAAATACCCAAACTCTTACTAAAGCTCAAAAAATCCGCTCCATCATAGCTGCAAGTAGTGGAAATCTCGTTGAATGGTTTGATTTTTATATCTATGCTTTTACGGCTGTGTATTTTGCTCATAATTTTTCAAACTCAGACAATCCAACTATCCAGCAAATTTCTGCCTTTGGTGTCTTTGCGGCTGGCTTTTTTATGCGTCCTATAGGAAGCTGGCTTTTTGGCTCTTTAGCTGATAAAATAGGGCGAAAATCCTCCATGGTTTTTTCAGTGATTTTAATGGCTATAGGCTCGTTTTTAATCGCAGCTTTACCAAGTAAAGACAGTGTTGGGGACTTAGCTATTATCTTGCTTCTTGTAGCAAGACTCATTCAAGGACTAAGCGTAGGTGGAGAATACGGCATAGCAGCAACCTATCTTTCAGAGCTTGCCACATCTGGACGCAGAGGCTTTTACTCATCTTTTCAGTATGTAACCCTTGTAGGCGGACAGCTTTTAGCAGTAGCTAGCATTAGTATTATGCTTTTGTTTTTTAGTGAAAATGAAATGCATGAATATGCTTGGCGAATTTTATTTGCTATAGGTGGGCTTTTAGCGCTTGGTTCTTTATTTGTCCGCTCTGTGATGAGCGAAAGTGCTACAGAATTACACAAGCATGAAGATAGGGGCAGTTTTAAAGCCTTGTTTGAGTCTTATAAGCCTTTTTTAATCATACTAGGCATTACAGCAGGAGGCTCGCTAGCCTTTTATACCATTACAACTTATACAAAAACTTTTATGATTAATTCAGCTGGTTTTGATAAGAGTTTGTCTAATAATATCATGCTTTATGCTTTGTTTATCTTGATGATTATCCAGCCTGTATTTGGCTTAATCGGCGATAAGATAGGACATAAAACTTCCTTGCTTATCTTTGCTTTTTTAGCCTTTGTTGGCATTTATCCACTGTTTATGCTTTTAAAAAGCTCAGCTTCTAGTCCTTTCTTAGCCTTTTTAATCATCACAGCCTTATTTATCATCTTAAGCTTTTACACCTCTGTAGCTGGGATTTTCAAGGCTAAACTTTTTCCAGAGCATGTAAGGGCTTTGGGAACTGGCTTAAGTTATGCCATTGCTAATGCCATTTTTGGTGGCTCTGCTCCTTATGTGGCTTTGCAATTTAAAAATTATGGGTTTGAAAATAGCTTTTTCATCTATGTAGCCTTGATGATGGCAATAGTCTTTTTTGTGGTTTTACTTTTACCTAAGAAAGCCTTGCTTGATTAAGAAGTTTTAGAGCCTTTACGCATAAATTCGAAAGGGGTAGAAGATCAAGTTCTTTTAGGGCTATAAATTTGTGTTTTTCTTTGTTTTTTAGCCTTTTGTGATAGACTTTAACTTCAAGCTTGTATTTAGTATAGCTATGTTTAAAAGAGCCTAGATAAAGAGCATCTGCTGGCTTTGTTTCAAGCAAGATAGGATTGTAAAGTCCTTTATAAAGCTTTGTTTTGCTTTTTTCTAAGATGATTTTATCTTTATAAGTGATGAAAAGGGCGTGTAAATTTAGCTTTTCATACTCAGTCTTTTTGTTTTTTGTGTAGTTTAAGGGCTCAAATTTGCCCTCGCACAGCTCATATAAGGGACAAAGTCCGCATTTTGGGGCTTTGGGTGTGCAAATTAAAGCTCCTAAATCAAGCAAGGCTTGATTATGATCAAAGGGATTATTTTTATTTAAAATGCGTTCCGCTAGTTCTTCAAGCTCTTTTAAGCTTGCTTGTTTCAGTTTAAAAAGTCGGCTTAAAACGCGTTTGATATTGCCATCAACAAAGCTTACTGCCTCATCATAAGCAAAACAAGCAATAGCCCCAGCTGTATAGCTTCCTATGCCCTTAAGCCTTAAAAGCTCATCTTTTTTACGCGGCAAAACGCCTTTAAATTCAGCCTCACACTGCAAGGCACAAGCTTTTAAATTCCTAGCCCTACTATAATACCCAAGCCCCTGCCAAGCCTTTAAAAGCTCACTTTCATCAGCTTTTGCTAAGGCTTTTAGGCTTGGAAATTTTGCTAAAAAAGGAAAATAAAAATCCCTTAAAACCCTAGAAACTTGGGTTTGCTGCAGCATAATCTCGCTAATATACACCCCATAAGCCCTATTAATGCCATTTAAACGCTCATCAAAATAAGCTTCATTTTTGCTTTTATCTAAATTCCTCCAAGGCAAAGCTTTGCGTCCATGCTTTTCATACCAGTTTAAAAGCTTGTTTTGAAGGGCTATAATACTTGTTTTATCTTTCATTTTAACCTTTATTTTAAAGGGCTAATACTAGCAATTTTTTCTTGAAATTTTACTCAAAAAAGTATAAGTAGCAAAAATTTAGCTATAATTAGTGATATTTTTTGAAAAAAGGATTGTTATGCTTAGTTTTTTTAAAGGCTTAGGAATAGGGCTTTTATGTATAGTTTGTTTTGTTGTTGGCGTCGTTTTTAATACCCAGTTTTTAAATCCAAAAAGCTCTAGTGGCAATGGTTTTGTTTTCACAAATGAACTTGAAGCAAGCAACAAACTTACCCCAGATACTTTTACTTCAACACCAAGTTTTTCAGCAAGCGCTATTTTAAGCACAAAAACCAATCTCACCAGCGATGAAAAAGCAAGTATAGCCGGTGCTTTTAATGAAATTTTAGATAGAGTGGCTCAAGATAAATTATGTCGCGGTGGTTCATACAGCGTAGAACCAACCTTTGAGTATAACAATGGCTTGCAAATCCCTAAAGGACAGAGATTTGAAGCAAGTTTAACTTGCGAGATTAAAGCAGAACAGCTTAGCGCCTATAATACTCTTTTAAATGATATGGATAAAATCGCTAGCAAAAGTGGCTTTTTTACAATGTCTATGCCTTCCTTAAAAGCCAAATTTTCAAAAGAACAGCTGGTAAATAATGAAAAAATTCTTAGCGAAGAGCTTTTAAAACAAGCTTTAAGCGAGCAAGAACGTTACTCAAGCCTAACAGCAAAAGCTTGCACGCTTGAAAGCCTTGATTTTAATACAGCCAGTTCTCATGTGCCTATTTTTAGAAGTGTAGCTTTAAGTGCGAGCAGTGCAAAAGCTGATAGCGCTTTTGAAAATGCCTTACCTATAGTTGGCGAAGAAGATAGAAGCTTAAGTGCTTTAGCGCGTTATCGCTGCAAGTAAATTTAAGCTCTTTGCTTTTTTGGCGAGTAAATTTATAATTTAACTTAGTTATAAATTTATAGATTGCTTTTTAAGCCCTTTTTTTATAGCAAGCAAGGGCTTTTTGCAATAATCTTTCGTTAGCGTTTTCTAGCAAATTTCAAGCATTTTTAAGCTTTTTTTGCTAAAATTTTCCTTTTATGTTTAAAAATTGCGGGAATAGCTCAGGGGTAGAGCACAACCTTGCCAAGGTTGGGGTCGCGAGTTCGAATCTCGTTTCCCGCTCCACCTGCCCGGGTGGTGGAATTGGTAGACACAAGGGACTTAAAATCCCTCGGAATTTTTCTTCCGTGCCGGTTCAAGTCCGGCCCCGGGCACCACTTTTTAATGTAAGGCGACATAGCCAAGTGGTAAGGCACGAGCCTGCAAAGCTCTGATCCCCGGTTCAAATCCGGGTGTCGCCTCCATTGGCTGAAATTCGGGAGATGGCTGAGTGGTCGAAAGCGGCGGTCTTGAAAACCGTTGAAGTGCAAGCTTCCGGGGGTTCGAATCCCTCTCTCCCGGCCATCTTCATTATATAACTTTTCCTCATCATACTCTTATATGAAATTTAAATTCAAACTATTGAAATTTTGATATTTTAAGCTATGTATTTTTAAAATAATTCTCAATTTATGCTTATATTTTAAGATTTATTTAAAAATAAAGTGCTATTATTAGCCTCGAAAAATTCTTTAAAAAAGGAGTAAAAATGGAGTTTTTAGAACTTTTAATGGTTTTGATAGCCTTGATACTCATCATTAAAAAACCTGAAAAAGAAAAACTCGCTTTTGGTTTAGTTGTCGCTTCTTGGGCGATTATGATCGTGCTTTATGTAGGGCATAAGAGCAGTGGGCTTTTAACCACTATCAACCCTTAAGGAGAGAAGATGAGTGAAACTTGTGTAAATAATGCTTGCTCAAAAGATGCTTGCAAAGTGAAGTTTTTCTACTTCTTAATGGCTTTAGCTGGTTTGGTGCTTATACTCTTTCCGGTTGGTATAGCCAATGTTATTTTTGGTTATATAATGGGCGATAGCCCTTGCACCTTGTGCTGGGGACAAAGACAAGCTATGATTTTCATCGGCGTAATGGCATTTTTCATCGTGCGTTACGGGCTTAAAGGCAAATACCTAGCCATGCTTTTAATCATGACAGCTTTTGGCTTTTATCAGTCTTTTGCTCAATTTGGTATGCACGCTCACAGGGACTTAGATCAAGGCTTTAGCTTGCAAGTATTTGGAATTCATACTTATTTTTGGGCTGAAGTAGTGTTTTTTGCTGTGGTATTTTTACTTGGCGTTTTCTTTTTCTTTGCTCCAAAACTAAGTGCTTTTGATAAAGAAATGAATGGAGAAAGCGTTCGTAAATGGTGCAAATTTAGCTTTTCAGCTGTATTAATTTCAACTATCATCGTCGCTTCAAATGTGGTTCAAGCCTTTATCAGCACTGGTATCCCTCCTTATACAGGACAAGGCGATCCGGTTCGTTTTAGCTTAAATCCAAAATTCATCATCTGGAGCACAGATGGTTGGAATGGTAAATTTAATGGCTTTAGCGTGCTTGGAAAAAGAGATGTTAAAGCACCTGATTATGCTTTTGCACCAAATGAAGCTAAACTTGGTATAACATTTAGCAATGATTCAAATAACGCTCCTGTAGCGATTGATGAAGCTTTAAATGTCAGCAAAGAACAAAAAATAGACTTTGCAAAACCTTTAAATACACTTGCTTCCATCAATAACGAATTTGTAGCAAGCTCAAAATTTGAAGTATTCTTCTTTGATAAGGATTTTAAACTTACAAGCGATTTTGAGATCGATCCGTATTTTTCAGCTACTATTGATCCAATCGTAGGCATTATCCCTTATATGCAAGATAAATATATGCTTATAGGATCAAATAAAAGCCTTTTACGTTTTGGTAAAAATGAAAATGCCGATGAAAGCTTGCAATGGGCTGATTTTGTAAGAGGTTATGATAAATTTGAAGGACAAGGCAAAGGACTTGGCAGAGGCAGACTTGACACTGTGCGTGCGAAATTCCATCATATACAAAGTTTAGCAAGCGATGGCAAGTATTTTTATACTGCAAGTGTGCCAAACAATAAAGATAAAAAAAGCTTTGTAATCTCAAAATTTTCTCTTTCTGATAGAGTGCTTTCAGGCGAATTTACACCACAAATGCTTGATAATAAACTTAAAGAAAATAGAAGTTTAGGCGAGCTTTATGTAACAGCTCTAGCTTATCAAGACGGACTTTTATATGCTTTAAGTAAAAACTACAATACCATTTTAGTGATAGAGCCTAAAGATGAGGTAGTAATCCGCACCCTATCTTTCCCTGCAAATATCACAAATGCAAGAAGCCTTTTCTTTGATGAGGATAAAAAACTTAATATACTCTCATACCAAAATGGCGAAAATTTACTCTTTACTTTGAGTAAATAAGATTTTGAGTGGAGCTCTTCCACTCAAAATTTAAATTGTTTTTCTTCTTATTTTTCTTAATTTAAAAAAAATAAAAGTAAAAATTTGTTAAAATAGAGCCTTTTTTATTTTAAAGGAAAGGAGAAGAATTGGCAAAAGACGATGTTATTGAGATTGATGGCACGGTTATTGAAGCTTTGCCTAATGCAAATTTCAAAGTAGAGCTTGACAATAAACATGTGATTTTGTGCCATATCGCTGGTAAGATGAGAATGCATTATATCAGGATTATGCCCCAAGATCGCGTAAAAGTAGAGCTTACACCTTATAGCCTTGATAAAGGGCGTATCACTTTTCGCTATAAATGATCTAAGCGAAGTTAAAGCTCAGTTTAGATAAAATTAGCGTTTTTGCTATGCGAAGAAGTATTTTCAAAATTCACCACTTGTTTTGAAAATAGTTGGTTTCACTCAAAAAACCGAAGCAAATGTGTAAGTGGAATTTACATTTTAGGAGACACGATGAAAGTCAGACCATCAGTGAAAAAGATGTGCGACAAGTGCAAAGTAGTTCGCCGCAAGGGCGTTGTTCGCATTATTTGCGAAAATCCAAAACACAAACAAAGACAAGGATAAAGTATGGCTCGTATTGCTGGGGTAGATTTACCAAAGAAAAAGAGAATTGAGTATGGCTTAACCTACATCTATGGTATAGGATTACACACTTCAAGAAAAATTCTTGATAAAACAGGCATTTCTTATGATAAAAGAGTGCATGAACTAAGTGAAGATGAAGCAGCTGCCATTCGTAAAGAAATTCAAGAATCTTACATGGTTGAAGGGGATTTAAGAAAGCAAGTAGCTATGGACATTAAGGCTTTGATGGATTTAGGAAGCTATAGAGGCTTAAGACATAGAAAAGGCTTACCAGTAAGAGGACAAAAAACTAAGACTAACGCAAGAACCCGCAAGGGCAAACGCAAAACAGTCGGTGCAAAATCATAGTGGTATAAGGAAAAATTATGGCTAAAAGAAAAATAGTAAAGAAAAAAGTTGCTAAAAAAAATATAGCAAAAGGTATAGTATATATCAGTGCAACCTTTAATAACACTATGGTTACAGTTACTGATGAAATGGGTAATGCTATAGCATGGAGCAGTGCTGGCGGACTTGGCTTTAAAGGCTCTAAAAAATCAACACCTTATGCAGCTCAACAAGCCGTTGAAGATGCTTTAAGCAAGGCAAAAGAACATGGCATTAAAGAAGTAGGTATCAAGGTGCAAGGTCCAGGCTCAGGACGCGAAACAGCAGTAAAAAGCGTAGGTGCAGTTGAGGGCATAAAAGTGCTTTTCTTAAAAGACATCACCCCATTAGCACACAATGGCTGCCGCCCACCAAAAAGAAGAAGAGTATAAGGATAGATCATGGCAAGATATAGAGGACCAGTAGAAAAACTTGAAAGAAGATTTGGAGTCAGCCTTGCTTTAAAGGGCGAAAGAAGACTAGCAGGCAAATCAGCGCTTGATAAACGCCCTTATGCTCCAGGACAACACGGAGCAAGAAGAGGCAAGATAAGCGAATACGGACTTCAGCTTAGAGAAAAACAAAAAGCTAAATTTATGTATGGGGTAAGTGAAAAGCAATTCCGCCGCCTTTTTGCTGAAGCTGCAAGAAAAGATGGCAATACAGGGGTTTTACTTATCCAGCTTTTAGAACAAAGACTTGACAATGTAGTTTATAGAATGGGCTTTGCAACAACTCGTCGTTTTGCAAGACAGCTTGTTACACACGGACACATTTTAGTCAATGGCAAAAGAGTTGATATACCAAGCTTTAGAGTAGAAGCTGGTGCAAAAATAGAAATTGCTGAAAAAAGCAAAAACAATCCTCAAATTACTCGTGCCATAGAACTTACCGCTCAAACTGGTATAGTGGCTTGGGTAGATGTGGAAAAAGAAAAAAGATTTGGAATTTTCACAAGAAATCCAGAACGAGAAGAAGTTGTCATTCCTGTTGAGGAAAGATTTATCGTTGAGCTTTACTCTAAATAATAAAGGCTTATAGATGAGACATATAACAACTAGTGCTTACACACCTACGGAATTTAGCGTTGAAAATGTAAGCGAAACCACAGCGAAAATTTCAGCTTGGCCCTTTGAGATAGGTTATGGTATCACTTTAGCCCATCCGCTTCGTCGCTTACTTTATAGCTCAACCGTTGGTTTTGCTCCAACAGCTTTGCATATAGAAGGCGTAAGCCATGAATTTGATAGTATGAGAGGTATGCTTGAAGATGTAGCTCTTTTTATCATCAATCTTAAAAAACTCCGCTTCAAGCTTAAAAACGAGAGTGAAAAAGAGGTTTTAGAATTTCACTTTAAAGGACCTAAAGAAATTTATGGCAAAGATTTAAACAACGATCAAGTTGAAGTAGTCAATAGCGATAGCTATCTTGCTACTATCAATGAAGATGCTGAGCTTAAATTTAGCCTTATTGTTGAAAAAGGCATAGGCTATGTGCCAAGTGAAGAGATACGAAATATCATCACAGATACCAATTATATCACTCTTGATGCTTTCTTTACTCCTGTAAGAGAAGCAGTATATGATATAGAAAAAGTGCTTTTTGAGGATAATCCAGACTACGAAAAAGTTGTTTTTACCATCACAACTGATGGACAAATCAGTCCAAATAAAGCCTTTGAAAATGCTCTTGAGGCTATGTATAAGCAATTAAGCGTATTTGATAAGATCACAAATATCGGTGCAGTGATTAAAAATCAAAATGCCGTAAATGAGATTGAAAATATGAAATTGCTTCAAAATATTACTGATTTAAATTTAAGTGCAAGAAGCTTTAACTGCCTTGAAAAAGCAGGCATTACCTATATAGGCGAACTTGCTTTAATGAGCGTTAATGAGCTTAGTTCTCTTAAAAATTTAGGTAAAAAATCCCTAGATGAGATCAAAAGCATCATGGAAAGTATAGGCTTGCCAGTAGGCACTTCAAAGCTTAGCGACAACAAAGAAGTACTCAAGAAAAAGATCGCTGAGCTTAAAGCAAAACACGAAGGATAAACAATGAGACATAAACACGGATATAGAAAACTTGGTAGAACTTCAGCTCATAGAGCAGCTTTGCTTAAGAATTTAAGTATAGCGCTTATTAAAAGTGGCAAGATTGAAACTACACTTGAAAAAGCCAAAGAACTAAGAGGCTATATAGAAAGACTTGTTACAAGAGCTAGGGCAGGTGATTTTAACGCTCACAGAGTGGTTTTTGCAAGTTTACAAGATAAAACTACGACAAATAAACTTGTAAATGAAATCGCACCAAAATTTAAAGACAGAAATGGTGGCTACACAAGGATTATCAAAACAAGACTAAGAAGAGGCGATGCGGCTTCTATGGCTTATATTGAATTTGTAGCCTAAAAACTTAATTTAGCCTTTTTTAAAGGCTAAATTTTATCCCAATCTTCATTGTATATTAAAAAATTCTCTTAGTTAAAAATAAAAATGCTTTTTTAAAAAACATAAAAATCTATCTTTTTTCAAAAAAACTTAATCTTTTTAAAAAAATTCTCATTTTTTTGTAAGTTTTGGAGCTATTTAAGTTTATATTAAGGGGGGGGGGGGCTATAATTTTCCTTTTTTATCTTATCTTAAGAAAGGTTTAACATGAAAAAAGTTTTAACAAGCTTTGCTCTCGTTTCAGCTTTAGCTTCTTCGGCAGCTTTAGCAGAACAATCAGGTGCTTTTGTCGGTATTGACGGAGGCTATGCTTCACATAAAGCAAAAATAACAGGTGAAGGCAGCGATTCAGCAAGTGGCTTTAAGGGTTTTCGTTATGGTTTAGTTGGTGGTTATAAATACTTCCTTGATGACAATTTAGGTTTTAGAGGCTATGTTAATTTAACAACAGGCACTAAAAACACTACAGGAGATACAGGTCCTTCTTTAAGCACTGGACAAATCACAAGATTTGACATAGGCATAAATGCTGATGTGCTTTATAACTTCTTACAAAGTGGCGATTTTGAGTATGGTGCTTTTGGTGGTTTGAGCCTTGATTATGCAAGCAATAAATACAAACACAAAGAACTTAGTGTAAAACCTAAAGGCATTGATTTTGGTATCAATCTGGGTTTAAGAATGAACTACACTCAAACTCATGGCTTTGAGCTTTGGAGCAGATTTGGCTTAAATGATACTAAGAAAAGTGTAACTTGGGAAGATGGTTCTAGCGACGATTTAAAAATTCGCCAACCTTATGCTGTAGGACTTCGCTATACTTTCAATTTCTAATTTTATAGAAATTCATTGAATTCTAGCTGGAAAAGTTTTACTTAAAAAGCTGGAATTTACTCAAATAAGTCTTTTTATAGACTTGTTTGAAAACTTTCAAAGTGTGATACAAAACTTAACTTTCTAAATCCTTAAACTACCCTAGCTTAATTATTCTAGGGTAGTTTGTGCTAGTGATAGCGTTTAGATCAAAAAAATGATTTAAAAACTTATACCCACACTAAAGCGAATTCCATCTATAGTATGAGAGTTTCCAAAACGATCGTGTGGTCTTTGGTATTCATACTCAAGCCCTAAAGAAAGCGGGATAATCGCAGGCTGCACTCTTACGCCAGCATTATAGCCTAAAGTATCATCATAATACTCACTAAAATGTGAATAATTCGCCCCCAAATAAGGCGTAGCATAAAAAGCGATAAGATCAAGCGTATAACCTAAAGAAAGTCCGTATTGCCAATTTGTAAAATCGCTATAGGCATTATCCATCTTTGTGTATCTTACTTGAGGTGTGATGACAAGGTTATTTGCACCAACCCATACGCGTCCGTATGCACTCCAATAATTACGCGTATCGCCATCTACATTGACTCTTTGGGCTCCAGCACCGATTTCTGGCGTAAGTTCAAAGCTTCCAAGCCTAAAGCCAAATACCGAACTTATGCAAAGTAAAGATATGAAAACTATCTTTTTCATTGTTTCCTTTCTTAAAATTTAAATTTTTAGGCTTAATCATAGCTAAAAATATTTAATTAAACTTAAATTTAAGCTTTTCTTCAGGGGGGGGGGGGGTAGAATATCAGCTATTTTATATTTTTCTAAGAGGAGTTAGAATGAAAAAGATAGTTTTCATGTTTTGTTTCTTGCTTGCCTTTACAAAAGCTCTTTTTGCTGAAGAAAGCGGGATTATCTTGGGTGCTGGCATGAGTGCTGGGTTTATAAAAACGAATGGCGAAATAACAAGCAGTTCATCTGCGACTATGTCGAATTCATCTGCATCAGGATCTACTTTAGGTCTTGGGTTTTTGGCTGGATATAAGTATTTTATTACCCCAAAATTTGGTTTAAGGGCTTATGCTGATATTGAAGCTAAAATTTCCAGTAAAAAAAATGAAGCTAGCCCTTCCGCGTCACTTATACTTGCAAACTCAAGTTATGGAGCGTATGTAGATATGCTTTATAACTTTATCGATTCTAAACGCTCTTCTCATGGTTTGTTTGCTGGACTTGGCTTTGTGAATACAAAATGGAGTAAAGATATTATGGCTGTAGAAATCCGTAATTCAAGTTATTTCCTTACCCAAACCTATGGTAAAAGTGCAAGCGAAAGTGGTCTAGTTGGTAATATAGGCTATAGATTTTATTCACAAACCAACAACGGATCAGGTTCTTCTTTTGAATTTGGAGTCAAAGTGCCCTTTTCAACATCAAAAGCTGATATTGACACACCTTATGGCTCATTCTCGGTTGAAGCCAAACAACAATTTGATTTTTTTGTAAGATATATTTACTCGTTTTAATGATTATAAATAGGGATATACAATGAAACAAATTTTGACAAAAAATACTTTTTTTTATGATTGCTTTGGCTTTTTTTGCTCTAGTTTTCAGTGCATGCGCGGCTACACCAAATCATCTTGTATATAATCAAGAACAAAGCGCATCTTTGGGTTTTAATGTAGATGAAAATAGCGTGCTTGAAAACCCAGCACAAGATCAAATTCGTGTGTATGCAGTAAGACCTGCTAATTTTTGGGGAACGATTGTTAATTTTGATCTAAATGTTAATAAGGCTCCAAAATTGCAAGACGATACACTTATAAATCACCTTCACTTTGATGAACACTTGGGAGTTGTAATGAATCCAAGCAAAATTGCTAAAATTCTAAGTGTAGAGGAAAACAAACCTTTGGCTTTAATTACTTCAACTACTGACTTAGGGCAATACTCATTTTTATATTTTACACCTACAAGAGGTAAGATATATTGCGTGGAAAGTGAAGTTATAGCTGGAGTATGGGTTGGACGCCCAAATTTAAGCTTCATTACTAAAGAAGAATGTGAAGAATTGTTTAGCAAGTAGCCTCATCAAAGAGTGATTTTTCACTCTTTGAATTTACTTCCCACAACATAAATCATCATTGCTAAAAAACAACAAATCACCATGATAAGAGCTAAAGAAAAAGTATCATTAGCATTAAACTTACCCACTAAAAATGAGATCAAGCCAGCAAAGCCAAACTGAATACTTCCAAGCACAGCAGAAGCGGTTCCAGAATGCTCTTTAAATCTAGCCATAGCTATGGTGGTTAAATTTGGCATCAAAAAGCCAAGCATAGCGATGACAAAAAACAAAGGTAATTCAAAGGCTAAAAAGCTATCTGAAAAATGAAGCGCAAACAACAATACGCTGATAATAAACATCACAACAAAGGCACGCGGTAAGATAATGAAAGGTGAGGATTTAAGCACTATTTTTGCATTGATATTTGCAAAGATGACAAAACCAAGAGCATTCACTCCAAATAAAATCCCATATTCTTGCTTACTCAAATCAAACATTTCACTAAAGATATACGAGGAGCTTGTGATATAGGCAAACATTCCGCCCATAGCTAAGGCTCCAGCGACAACATAGGCTAAAAAAGGCTTGTCTTTAAGCACAAAAGCATAGGATTGCAAGGTTTCTTTGTTTGAGAATTTCACATCTTTTTGTGGTGGGGCTGATTCTTTAAGCCAAAAGACTATAAGTGCGAGTAAAAGCACACCTAAAGCAAATAAAGTCGCAAAAATACTATGCCAAGAAAAAAATTGAAGTAGCAAAGAACCAAAACTTGGCGCAAGCATAGGAGCAAGCGAGCTTACAACCATCATTAAAGCAAATACAGCCGCAGCTTCTTTAAGCTCAAAAAGATCATTGACTACAGCTCTAGCGATCACTACCCCAGCACAACCGCCCAAAGCTTCTAAAAAACGCAAAAAAATAAAAGCATAGATATTGTCAATCAAAAAACACCCAAGGCTTGAGAGTATAAATAAGCCTATACCTACATAAAGAGGCTTTTTTCGCCCAAAAACATCGCTTAATGGTCCATAAATGAGCTGCCCTAGAGCAAAGGCGATGAAAAAACTTGCTAAGGAAAGTTGGGTTAAATAAGGGCTTGTTTGAAAGCTGTGTTGGACATTTTCAAGCGCAGGTAAATACATATCGGTTGAAAGTGGAGCCACGCTTGACATTAAAGCGAGTATAAAAATGAGTTTAAATTTATGAAAACCTTGAATTTGCGTTGTTTTTTGCATATTTTTTGCCTTTGAAATTCTATAATTAAGATTACAATTTTAACAAAAAAATCTTAGAATAATTTAAAAAAACATTGTTTCTTCTTTGCTATAATGCCTAAGCAAATTCAAAACAAAACAGCAAATTTACCTTTTTTTAAAGACAAATGTTGTAAAGTATAAAGAAAATTTTTTAAGGAAAATAATGCTTCCTTTTAGTGATGAAGAACTTATAGAACCAGCTAAAGCAAGTTTGGCTAAAAACCTTTACATACTTGAGCGAGATGGCGGGGGGCTTGAGTTTTTGGGCGTAAAAAATGGAGTGGTGTATATCAAACTTATAGGAGCGTGTAGCGGTTGTGTGGCAAGCCATACGACTTTAAAATATGCCCTTGAAAAAAATCTTAAAATCGACATTCATCCTGATTTGACTTTGATCAATTTAAATGGTGGTAAAGATGAGTTCGCAAAGCTATAAAGCACTTGGTATAAAAGCATTTAGAGAAAATGACTTTCATAATGCCAAGCTTTTTTTTGCCCTTGCATATGAAAAACGCAAAAATCAAAAGCTTTTAGTCTTTATTAGCCTTTGCACGCTTGCTTTAACAAGCTATGAAGAAGCGGTTTTGCTTTTTGAGTTTTATTTAAAGCATTATAAACACGCAAGCATAGTCAAGGATATGGAAAAGCTTTTAAATGTCAGTGAATCAAGATCAAATTTGGCTAAAAATCTTAAAGATGATGAAAACAAAGCTCTAAGTTATAAGGACTTTTTAGAAAGTGAAAAAGAGCTTGGTTTTAAGCAAAGCTTTGAAAATGTGATCTTTGCGAACAAACTTATCATTAGCGATAAAAATGATTTTTTAGACTTTTTAGAAAAATTACTTGATAATGGCTATGAAGAAGTAATGCTTAATTATCTTGAAAATACAAGCACGATTTTTAGTGGAAATCAAAAATTTGAAAGGCTCAAAGTTCGCCTTTTAGAAAGCAAAAAATGAAAATTCACTGCGAGCAAGGCTTTATAAGCGATAACACCCTAGAATGTGAAGCAAATGATTTTTGGCTTAAAACAGCTCAAAATGAAAGCTTTATAAGGCAAGCTGAGGAAAAAAAACTAAAGATTATCACGCCCTTAGAATGCAAAAAACTTTTAAACATAGACGAAAATATCAAACTTATTGGGATAACAGGCACAAATGGCAAAACAAGCACGGCAAATATGATAGCTTTTTTCTTGCAAAAACTTGGCTTTAAAGTCTTTTTATGTGGCACAAGAGGGGCGTTTTTAAATGGAGTTTTGGTTGATGAAAAAGGCTTAACGACCTCGCCGATTTTAAAAACCTTGTCTTATCTTTATCAGGCGAGCAAGGCTAAATGTGAGTTTTTTATCATGGAAGTCAGTTCTCATGCTTTGGTACAAAACCGTATAGAAAGCCTTGAATTTGCAGCTAAAATTTTTACTAATTTAAGCCAAGATCATTTAGATTTTCACAAGAGTTTTAAAGCCTATCAAGAAGCAAAAGAAAGCTTTTTTACAGATGAAAAAAGCTTGAAATTCATCAATAAAGACGCTTTAGCTATACAATATAACCCCAAAAACGCCTTTACTTATGCGGTTGAAAATGAGGCTGATTATAAGATCATAAGCTATGATTTAAGCAAGGGCATTAGTGCAAAACTTGTGTGTAAAGATAAGGAGCTAAGTTTTCATTCTCCTCTTGTAGGGCTTTTTAATCTATACAATCTCCTTGCAGCACTTGCTTGTGTGCTTAAACTTACAAAATGTGATATAAAGGCTTTAGAACAAGCTGTGAGCGAATTTAAGGGTGTTGAGGGCAGGATAGAAAGTGTAGCTTGTGGTGTCATCGTTGATTTTGCTCATACTCCAGATGGCATAGAAAAAGTTTTAGAGGCTTTAAATTACAAGCCTTTAATCGTAGTCTTTGGAGCAGGAGGGGATCGTGATAAAAGCAAACGCCCCTTAATGGCTCGCTGTGCTTTAAAATACGCTAAAACACTTATCATTACAAGTGATAATCCGCGTAGTGAAGAGCCTATGGCTATCATCAAGGATATTCAAAGTGGTATCAAAGAGCATATGCAAAATGTTTTTATTGAAGTGGATAGAAAAAAAGCCATTGAAAAAGCTTTAAAATTACAAACTAAAGACGATTTTGTTGTGATTTTGGGAAAAGGCGATGAGAATTATCAAGAAATTAAAGGCGTAAAATACCCATTTAGCGACAAAGAAGTGGTGCAAGAGCTTTTAAAAAAATGATAAAAAAATGATTTATAATCAAAATTTAGCTAAAATTACTTAAAAATTTAAGGAAATATATGTTTGAAAATATGGATTTTTCTAAGGTTGGCGAATTGCTTAAAAATGCAGAAGCAAAGGCTAAGGAATTTGAAGAAGAATTAAGCAAGAAAGAATTTAGTGCTAAAAGTGGCGGTGGTTTGGTAAAAATAAGTGCAAATGGCAAAGGCGAGATCATCGATGTAAGCATTGATGAAAGTTTGCTTGAGGATAAAGAGTCTTTGCAAATTTTACTCATTTCAGCTATAAATGATGCTCTTGCCATGGTGAATCAAAGCAGACAAAGCTTGGCTGGAGATATTTTAGGAGGATTTAGGTGATGAAAAAATACCTTTTATTGTTTTTTGTAAGTATATCTTTTGTGTTTGGGGTTGAGCGTCCTAAATTTGAAGACTTTGCAGCGTGCTTTGTCAAAAATAAAGCCAGTGTTTTAGTGTATGAGGGCTTGCAAGCCTTTGCTTTAAGTGAAAATTTACTCGCTGTTTTACCAGCAAATGGCAAAAAACTCAATCGCTATGTCAAATACGATCCTTTTTTAAATTTATACCTTGTAAGGACTGATTTTAGCTTATTTCCTACTAAAAGATATGATGAGCAAAACCTCACTCGTAATGATTGGGTGGGTATAATTGATGATAAAACTCCTTATATAGGGCATTTAAAATACTTAGCTCAAAATTTAGATGAAAGAGATCAGCTTGATTTTGCAACTAAGGTAGGACAGCTTAATACGCCTTGTTGTTCTATGCTTGGTATTAGTTTAAGTGATGGTTCTTTTATAGGTAATCGTTATTTAGATCATTTTGCAAAATACAATGATGTATATTGGGGCGATGTGGGTGTTGACTTTGCTTTTAGAGATAATAAAATTTATGTGCAAAATGTGCGAAAAAGCGGACAATTTCTTGTCAATGATGAGGTTGTAAGCCTTGATGGAGAAGCAGCCAATGATATACGCAAGCTGAATGAAAAAATTCTCTTTGCCGATCGTGGTGCGACGCTGTATTTTAGAGTGCTAAGAGATAATCAAGACTTAAATATCTCAACTGAAGTTTTTAATAAAGACTTAAGCACTCTAAGTTCAAGTGCAAGGGCGATGAGTGCAGCTCTTGATCCAAATGTGCGTCAAAGACAAGCAGCTGCAGCTGCTGCTAGAGCACTTTTTACTTCAAATTTAGGCTTAAGCGTAAATAGAGCCTTAAACATTGTAAGAGTAGAGCCAAGAAGCAAAGCAAGTACAGCTGGCTTTTTGGTTGGCGATAAAATTTTAAGGGTAAATAATCAAATCATCAATTCTCAAGATGATCTGCAAAGAGCTTTTAATGCAAGCAATGAGCTGAATATACTTATATCAAGAGCGAGCAAAAATTTACCTATACAAGAGCAAAACTCCAATCCAATAGGCGATGGAATGTTTCAGTTTTTTATAAGGCTTACTAAGTGAAGCATGATATTTTGGGGCTTTTTAAAGCATATTTGAATGCAAATTTGCCCCAAGTGCAAAGTTTTCACCCTTTTTTTAATGAAGCCTTAGCTAAAATGCTAAAAGCTGGAGGAAAGCATTTTAGAGCCCAACTTCTTTTAAATGTGGTGAGTGTAAAAGAGCCTATCTTGCTTGAAAAGGCTTTAAAAGTGGCTTTAGCTATAGAGCTTATCCATACTTATTCGCTTATTCATGATGATTTACCGGCTATGGATAATGCTGATTTTAGGCGAGGCGAGCCAACTTTACATAAGACTTATGATGAAACTACAGCGATTTTAGTAGGCGATGCTTTAAATACTGAGGCTTTTTTACTTTTAAGTGAGGCTGAGTTTGAAGCTGAGCTTATAATAAAGCTCGTTAAGAGTTTGGCTTTAAATGCTGGGCTTAAAGGTATGGTTATAGGGCAGGCTATGGATTGCTTTTTTGAGGATAAAAAGCTTGATTTAAAAGAGCTTGAGTTTTTACATATACACAAAACCGCAAAACTTATAGCAGCAAGTCTTCAAATGGGGGCTTTGATTTGTAAATTTAATACTAAAGAATGCGAAGAGCTTTATAAACTAGGACTTGATCTAGGGCTTTTATTTCAGATCAATGATGATATACTTGATGCAACAAGCACCAAAGAGCTTGCTGGAAAGCCAACAAAACATGATGCTCACAAAAACTCTTTTGTGAATTTACTCTCACTTGAGGGGGCTTTAAAGGCAAAAGAGGATTTAAATGCAAAATGCCTTAAAGCCTTTGATACACTAGATAAAAACTTAGCTTTAAGCCTAAAAACACTGGTGCGAACCTATCTTTAAATTTAAAAAGGAATAAAAATGAATTTTGATTTACTTCAAAAACAAGCTGATACTTTAAGATTTTTAAGCGCTGATATGGTGCAAAAGGCAAATTCAGGACACCCGGGCGCACCTTTGGGACTAGCTGATATACTTACTATCTTAAGCTTTCATTTAAAACACAATCCTAAAAACCCAAGCTGGCTTAACCGCGACCGTCTTGTGTTTTCAGGCGGACATGCCTCAGCCTTGCTTTATAGCTTTTTACACCTTAGTGGTTATGATTTAAGTTTAGATGAGCTTAAGAATTTCCGCCAATTGCATTCAAAAACTCCGGGACACCCAGAGATCAGCACTTGTGGGGTAGAAATAGCCACAGGTCCTTTAGGACAAGGCGTAGCAAATGCAGTAGGTTTTGCTATGGCGGCTAAAAAGGCTCAAAGCTTACTTGGTAGCGAGCTTATCAATCATAAGGTGTATTGTTTTTGTGGAGATGGGGACTTAGAAGAGGGCATTAGTTATGAGGCTTGTTCTTTAGCTGGACTTCATAAGCTTGATAATCTCATCTTGATCTATGATAGCAACGCCATTTCAATAGAAGGCGATGTAAGCTTAGCCTTTAATGAAAATGTTAAAATGAGATTTGAAGCACAAGGTTTTAGCGTTGAGGAGATTGATGGACATGATTTTGATGCGATAAATAACGCCATAGAGCTTGCAAAACTCAGCAAAAAGCCAAGCTTAATCATCGCAAAAACCACAATCGCCAAAGGTGCTCTAGAGCTTGAAGGCTCACACCACAGCCACGGCGCACCTTTAGGAGCTGAGCTTATCAAAAGAGCAAAAGCAAAAGCTCATTTTGATGAAAATCAAGATTTTTTTATCAGTCAAGAGGTGAAATTTGCTTTTAGTGCAGGCTTAGAGCTTGGGGATTTAGAGGAGGCAAAATGGCAAAGTCTGCTTGAAAAATCAGGCAAAAAAGACTTACTTGAAAGGCTTTTAAAGCCAAATTTTAATGAAGTTGCGTATCCAGATTTTAAGGGTAAAAGCGTAGCTACAAGAGATAGTAATGGCGAAATTTTAAATGCCATTGCTGCTAAGATAGAAGGCTTTTTGGGAGGTTCAGCTGATTTAGCTCCAAGTAATAAAACCGAGCTTAAAGGCATGGGGGATTTTATAGAAGGAAAAAACATTCATTTTGGCATAAGAGAGCATGCTATGGCAGCGATCAATAATGCCTTTGCAAGATATGGGCTTTTTGTGCCTTTTTCAGCAACTTTTTTTATCTTTAGTGAGTATTTAAAACCAGCTGCAAGGCTGAGTGCTTTGATGAAATTAAGGCATTATTTTATCTTTACGCACGATAGTATAGGAGTTGGAGAAGATGGACCAACGCACCAGCCTATAGAACAACTTAGCACCTTTAGAGCCATGCCAAATTTCTTAACCTTTCGTCCAGCTGATGGGGTTGAAAATGTTAAGGCTTGGATCTTTGCTTTAGCTCAGGATTTACCTTGTGCCTTCATTTTAAGTCGTCAAAAACTTGAGGCTTTAAATGAGGGTGTTTTTGGGGATGTAAAAAATGGAGCGTATTTGCTTAAAGAGGCTGATAATGCTAGCATAACCCTTCTAGCAAGTGGAAGTGAAGTAAGTCTTTGTTTGCAAACAGCTAAGCTTTTAGAAAATAAGGGCGAGCGAGTTAATGTTGTTTCTATGCCTTGTTATGAACTTTTTGAAAAGCAGGATAAAAGCTATCAAGAAAGGCTTTTAAAAGGCGAGGTTATCGGCGTTGAAGCCGCTCATTCAAATGAGCTTTATAAATTTTGTGATAGGGTTTTTGGTATAGAAAGTTTTGGTGAAAGTGGCAAAGATAAAGATGTGTTTGCATACTTTGGTTTTGAGCCAAATAAGCTATGTGAGTTTGTGCTGAAGCGATGAATAAGCTTAAAGAGCAAAGAATTCAAATCACTGGAGTGTGGGATAAAGACACTTTAATGAGCCTAAAAAACTCCGTGCAAATTCAAAAAGATGCTAAAAGTGTAGTGTTTGATTTCTTCGCCCTTGTTCGCATAGATACAGCTGGCATTTGCTTTTTTTTAGCTTTAGAAAATGAGCTTAAGGCAAGCAATATCGCTTTTTCAAGGATAAATTTAAATGAAGCCACTCTTGATTTGTTTAGGCTTTGTGAGAAAAATTATACTCAGGATTTACCTTTAGAAAAAAAAGGCTTTGAGTATGATGATTTTTTGGTTTTGCTTGGTAAGAAAAGCGTAGCAAATTTACAAGCGATTAAACGTTTTATCATTTTTACAGGTATGGTTTTTGCAAGCTTTTTTCATTGCTTGCGTCGCCCCCATGAATTTCGTTTCATCGCCTTTTTATATCATATAGAACATAGTGCTTTAAGGGCTTTGGGTATCATTGCTTTAAGTTCTTTGCTTGTAGGCGTGGTATTAGCTTATCAAGCAGCATATCAACTCGCTCAATTTGGGGCAAATATCTTTATCGTTGATTTAGTAGGAATTTCAGCTACAAGAGAAATCGCCCCTTTAATCGCAGCCATTGTTATAGCTGGTAGATCAGCAAGCTCTTATACAGCCCAAATTGGGGTGATGAAAATCACTGATGAGATTAATGCTATGAATACTATGGGCTTTGACTCAGCTCGCTTTATCATTTTACCACGCGTTGTAGCCTTAACCTTAGCTATGCCTTTAATCGTCATCGTGGCTGATTTTGTGAGCATACTTGGGGGCATGGTGATAGCGGATTTAAATTTAGGCATTAATTATGTAGAGTTTATCCGCCGTTTTAAAGAAGCTGTAGAGCTCAAGCATATCATTATAGGTGTAGCTAAAGCTCCTATGTTTGGCTTTTTAATCGCACTTATTGCTTGTTTTCGTGGCTTTGAAGTAAAAAATACCACAGAAAGCATAGGAATTTACACGACAAAAAGCGTTGTAAATGCGATTTTTTGGGTGATTGCTTTTGATGCGATTTTTTCTGTTTTTTTAACTCAGGCAGGTATTTAATGAAAGCTGTGATTAAGGCTTCAAATATCATCACTAACTTTGGTAAAAAATGCATTCATGATGGGGTGAGTTTTGAGGTAAAAGAAAATGAAATTTTTGGTATTTTAGGTGGTTCTGGAAGCGGAAAATCAGTGCTTTTAAAGCAAATGTTGATGCTTGAGCATTTTGATGGTGGGGAGTATGAAATTTTTGGTAAGAAACTAAGTAATATTAGTGAAAAAGACGCTGCTTTTTTGAGGCAAAATTGGGGAGTGGTGTTTCAATTTGGCGCACTTTTTAGTTTTTTTAATGTTTTTGAAAATATAGCCTTACCTTTAAAAGAATACACCAAATTAAGCCCAAGCTCTATCAAAGAGCTTGTTTTTATGAAGCTTAAAATGGCTGGGCTTGATGAGAGTGTGGCTACGCTTTTTCCAAGCGAGCTTAGTGGAGGTATGGTAAAAAGGGTGGCTATTGCTAGGGCATTAGCACTTGATTCTAAGCTTTTGTTTTTAGATGAGCCAAGTTCTGGGCTTGATCCGCATAGCTCAAGGGAATTTGATGAACTTGTTTTAAGTCTTAAACGAGGCTTTAAACTTAGCATTGTTATGGTTACACATGATGAAGAAACTATGAAAAATGTTTTGGATCGCTTTTTGATCTTAAAGGATAAAAAAGTGGCTTTTCTTGGCACTCAAAGTGAGCTTTTAGCTCAAGATGAGGCTTTGTATAAAAGATTTATGGGGTAGGGTATGGAAAATAGGGCAAATTATTTGTGGATAGGAATTTTTGTTTTTGGGGTATTTTTTGCAAGCTTATTTGTCTTGATCTTTATGAGTGGTTTTTCACATAAAGAAGAATTTAAGCTTTATCAAATTTATACTAAAGAATCAATCTCAGGACTTGGTATAAAAGCACCGGTAAGATTGCTTGGGGTTGAGGTTGGTAGTGTGGAGGATACAAGCATAGACGCCCAAAATGGCATAGGGGTAAAAATACTCATAAAAGTTAAAGCCAATACGCCCATTTATGAAAGCACCTATGCAACCTTGCAACTTCAAGGTATCACAGGGCTTAAGTATATAGAGTTAAAAAGTGATGAAAGCACATCAGTGCCGCTTCAAACAAGTGATGAAAATATCGCGATCATTAAAACCAAAGAAAGCTTTTTAGCAACCATAGACAAGCAAAGTGATAAGCTTTTTGACCTGCTTGATTATACTAATCAAAGTGCAAGAATGATACTTAGCGATGAAAATATAAAAAATTTCTCCATACTTTTAAAGAATTCAGCCTCAGCCTCAGCATTTTTTTCACAAACGCTTAGGGATTTAAGCCTAGCTTCTTCAAAAGTAGCTAAGGCTGCTGATTCTGTGTATCTTGCGTCAAATGATTTTTCTGAACTTAGTCAAAAAGGCTCTTTGGCTTTAAATAATCTTGATTCAAATTTAAATAATAGCCTTGCTTTGCTTGAAAGCTTGCTTATAAGGCTTAATGCTTTAAGTGCAAATTTAGAGCAAAACCCTTCTGACTTGCTTTTTAAAAGTACGCAAAAAAAATTAGCCCCAGGAGAATAAAATGAAAGCAAAAGCGATAAAAAGCATATTTTTACTATCTATAAGCCTTTTGTTCATCAGTGCTTGCTCTTTAAGTCCTAAGCCCCAGCCTGCTTTAAATGTGTATTTGCTTCAAAGCGATGAGAGTATGAAAAAGCTTTCTAGCGTGCAAAATAAAGTGCTTAAAATCAACGCTGTGCAAGCCTTGCTTTATCTTAAGAGCAATGAAATCGCTTATATTCAAAATGGCGAATTTGGTATATATGCTAAACATATATTTAAAAGCTCGCCAAGTAGTGCTTTTGAAGCCTTGCTTGCATATAAACTTGAGCAAAGCGAACTTTTTAAGGCTGTTTTAAGCTATAATACCCAAGCAAATGCGGATTTATTTTTAGAAAGCAGATTGCATAATTTTGAGCAGGTTTTTGAAAAAGATAAAAGCTTTGTTAATACAGCTTTAAGCGTTAATTTAATCGACGCAAAAAACAATAAAATCCTTGCTCACAAGCATTTTAAATTTCAAACCAATATAAAAGAACAAAACATCAATGCTGTGATTGAAGCATTTAACACAGCCTTAAATCAGCTTGGAAATGAAGTTGTTTTTTGGCTTGAAAATGAAATAAAAACGGCACAATGATGATTGATTTAAAAAGTTTAAGTAAAATGCCTTTTTTGAATTTCTTTTAAAGGTAGCATTTGCAAGATATTTTTAATGCTCTTATTTTAGGTGTGGTAGAGGGTTTAACAGAGTTTTTACCTGTAAGTTCAACAGGACATATGATCCTTGCTACTAGCGTTTTAAACATACAAATAAATGATTTTTGGCGTTCTTTTCTTATCATCATTCAGCTTGGTTCTATTTTAGCTGTGATTTTTGTCTTTTGGCAAAAACTTAGTAGGAGTTTTGAAATTTGGCTTAAACTTGCCTTTGGTTTTATCCCAACTGGACTTATTGGCTTGGGCGTAGCTTCTTTTATCGATACGCTTTTTCATCCTTTTATCGTCGTTTTTATGCTTATTTTTGGGGGTTTTGTCTTTATTTTTATAGAAAAAGCACATAAAAATAAAACTTATGCGATCAATACCCTTGATGAAGTAAGTTTTAAGCATGCTTTTTTTATAGGCTTAATCCAATCTTTAGCCATGATTCCTGGCACCTCAAGAAGTGGTGCTAGCATAATAGGAGGCTTATTACTTGGCTTAAATAGAAAAACAGCAGCTGAGTTTAGCTTTTTGCTTGCCATTCCTACTATGTTTATAGCAGCTGGATATGATATTTTTAAAAACCATGAAATGCTTTTAGCGCAAAATGCTTTTATGCCTCTTTTTATAGGCTTTATCACAGCTTTTGTGGTGGCTGTTTTTGTGATTAAGTTTTTTCTTAAATTTATCTCTAAATTTGATTTTGTGCCTTTTGGGTATTACCGCATTATCTTAGGAATTTTATTTTTGATTTTATTTGCAAGCGGTATTTTAAATACTGAAAATTTCAAGTTTTGATTTGCATTTTATGATTTTAGCTCTTTTTTATAAAAATTTTATGAAATTTAAAATAAGCTTAAGGCTTGCAAAGCTACAATTATACTTATTTTTTAGGAGTTTATGAATTTGAGCAAAGAATGTATTGCCTACACAAAAACAAACAGCACTGCAATGAGCCCCAAAGAATACTATGAAAGTGATTTTATCCTTGATACTCAAAGCCTACAAGATAGCACAAAAACAAGTGAATTTCAAGAACTTTATCTTGATAATTCCCCAGCTAGCCTTTGTCTTTTGCGTCATTCTTGTGCGCATTTGATGGCTCAAGCTATTAAGGCTTTGTATCCTGAGGCTAAATTTTTTGTTGGTCCTGTGGTTGATGAGGGTTTTTATTATGATTTTAGAGTAAATGCTAGGCTTAATGAAGAGGATTTAGCTCGTATTGAAGCTAAGATGAGAGCGTATGCTGAACAAAAGCTTGACATCAGCAAATATGAAATTGACAAAAGCGAAGCAAAGCTTAAATTTCAAAATGATGACTTAAAACAAGAAGTTATGCTACGCATTCCAGATGGTAAGGTAAGCATTTATAAGCAAGGGGATTTTGAGGATTTATGCCGTGGTCCTCATGTGCCAAATACAAAGTATTTACAGCATTTTAAACTCACTCGTGTGGCTGGAGCTTATCTAGGAGGCGATGAAAAACGCGAAATGCTTACACGCATTTATGGCACAGCCTTTGCAGACAAACAAAGCTTAAAAGAATACCTTCACATCATAGAAGAAGCCAAAAAAAGAGATCACAGAAAACTTGGCAATGAACTTAAGCTTTTTGCCTTTGATGAACAAATCGGTGGAGGCTTACCTTTGTGGCTTGCAAATGGTGCAAAGATGAGAAGTCGTTTGGAGCAAATTTTATACAAAATCCACCGCTTAAGAGGCTATGAGCCTGTAAGAGGACCTGAGCTTTTAAAGGCTGAGGTATGGAAGATCAGCGGACATTATGATAATTATAAAGAAAATATGTATTTTACGCACATTGACGAGCAAGAATACGGCATAAAGCCGATGAACTGCGTAGGACATATTAAAATTTATCAAAGTGAGGTGCGAAGTTATAGGGATTTGCCTATAAAATACTTTGAATACGGACTTGTGCATAGGCACGAAAAAAGCGGAGTTTTACACGGACTTTTTAGGGTGCGTGAATTTACTCAAGATGACGCACATATTTTTTGTATGCCAGCTCAAATTAAAGAACTTGTTTTAGAAATACTTGATTTTGTAAGCTCACTCATGCGAGCCTTTGGCTTTGAATATGAGATGGAAATTTCAACCAAGCCTGCTAAGGCTATAGGAAGCGATGCAGTTTGGGAACATGCTACAAGGGCTTTAAAAGAAGCTTTAGATGAACAAGGCTTAAAATACGGCATAGATGAGGGTGGCGGTGCTTTTTATGGTCCAAAAATAGACATAAAAATCACTGATGCTTTAAAAAGAAAATGGCAGTGCGGCACTATACAAGTGGATTTTAACCTGCCTGAACGTTTTGAGCTTGAATACACCGCAAGTGATAACACCAAACAACGTCCTGTAATGCTTCATAGAGCTATTTTAGGCTCTTTTGAACGCTTTATAGGCATTTTAACTGAGCATTGTGGAGGCGAATTTCCATTTTTCATCGCTCCAATTCAAGTGGGTATAGTGCCTATCAATGAAAATCACATAAGTTATGCAAAAAGCATTCAAAAAGCCTTGCTTGAGTGTGGGGTTGATTCAGCTATCTATGATAAAAATGAAAGCTTAAGTAAAAAAATCCGCACCGCAGAAAAGCAAAAATTACCAATGATTATTGTTTTAGGCGATGAGGAAGTGGCACAAAACAGCGTTGCTCTAAGGGATAGAAGAGCTAAAACTCAGGCAAATATAAGCCTTGAGGACTTTTACACTTTGATAAAGGAAAAAATGAATGAGGTTGTGTTTTGAGTAAGGAAAAAGAAGTATTTCTTAATGAAGAAATAAGAGCAAGTGAGCTAAGATGCGTTGGCGATGGTGGGGAAGTTTTTGGAGTGTTATCACGTGATGAGGCTTTAAAACTAGCACAAAATAAAGGACTTGATCTAGTGCTAATCGCCCCTGATGCTAAACCTCCAGTTGCCAAAATCATGGACTTTGGTAAATACCGCTACCAACAAGAAAAAAAGCAAAAAGAAGCCAAGAAAAAGCAAAAAGTCATAGATATAAAAGAGATCAAACTCTCAGTGAAAATCGCTCAAAATGACATCAATTACAAGGTAAAACACGCTCTTGAATTCCTAGAACAAGGCAAACATGTCAAATTTAGAGTTTTCTTAAAAGGACGCGAAATGGCTAGCCCAGAAGCTGGCGTAGCCTTACTTGAAAAAATATGGCAAGATATAGAAGATAAAGCAAGCAGAGACAAAGAACCAAATTTTGAAGGACGTTATGTCAATATGCTTGTGGTGCCTAAAAAATAAGCATATAAATTTTTAAGAACTAGGTTTTAAAATGTATTTTGAAATTTTAAAACCTAGGGTGATTATGAAAAATTAAGGCTAGTATATCAATACTCACATAAAAAGGCTTTCATTTTGAGATCTTATAACAAAGAACAGCTCCTTTCCTTACTCAAAAAACATTTTTCCTACACAAGCTTTAGAAAAGGGCAGTTTGAGCTTATGAGTGAAATTCTAGCTCAAAGAGATGTTTTGGCTTTAATGCCTACTTCAGCTGGGAAGTCTTTGTGTTTTCAGCTCCCTGCTTTGGCTTTAGATGGGCTTAGTTTGGTTATTACTCCGCTTAATTCTTTAATGCAAGATCAAGTTTTAGAGCTAAGGAGTAAAAATATCCCCGCCTTTTGTATCAATAGCACTCAAGATTTAAGCCAAAATGAAGCGGTGTTTAAAGAGCTTAGAAAAGCTAGGGTAAAACTGCTTTATGTTAGCCCTGAACGCTTGCAAAATGAGGCTTTTTTAAATTTTATCAAAAAGCAAAAAATCGCTCAAATCGCTGTTGATGAAGCACATTGCATTAGTGCTTGGGGGCAGGATTTTCGCCCATCTTACCTGCAAATTGCTGATTTTATAGAAAAACTTGGACAAAAAGTCGTAGTTTCAGCTTTTACAGCCACAGCTACGCCTTTGATTAGAGAGGATATTATCTCAGCTTTAAGGCTTAAAAATCCTTTCATTTTAAGCTCTGGTTTTCATAGAGAAAATTTGTATTTAGAGCTTTTTAAGGGCAGTTTAAAGCAAAAATTCGCTAAATTATTTGCCTTTTTGCAAGATTTTAAAGGACAAAATGGCATAGTTTATTGTATGACAAGAAAAATCACAGATGAATTACACAAAAGGCTTTATATAGAGGGTTTTAAGTGTGAAAAATACCACGCTGGAATGGAGGCTGATGAAAGGCTAAGGGCTCAAGAAAGCTTTATGCAAGGTAAAACAAGGATCATGGTGGCTACAAATGCTTTTGGCATGGGGATTAATAAAAAAGATATACGTTTTATAGTGCATTTTAATCTACCTAAAAATTTAGAGCATTATTATCAAGAAATAGGCAGAGCCGGTAGGGACGGACTTAAAAGCTCTTGTTTATTGCTTTTTAATGAAGGCGATATAATGATGAATAAAAAGCTTATTTGCACTGATGATAAAGATGAAAAGCTCATTCAAAACGAGCTTAAACTGCTTGAGGCTATGCAAGGTTTTGCTTTTCATAAGGAATGTTTAAAGGCTTATATTTTAGCTTATTTTGGGGAGGATTTAACGCAAAATTGTGATTGTTGTATCAATTGTAAAAGTGAGTTTGAGCTTCAAGACATTAGCATAGAAGCTCAAAAAATCCTTTCTTGTATCATTAGAATGAATGAGGGCTTTGGTATAAGCTTTGTGAGTGAAATTCTAAGAGGAATATCAAGTCAAAGAGCTGTGAATTTAGGCTTTGATAAGCTTTCTACCTTTGCCTTGATGAAAGAAAAAAGCAAGGCTGAGCTTGATACACTCATCAAAGAGCTTTTAACTTTAAAGCTTTTAGAGCAAAGCAAGGACAAATATCCTGTTTTAAAAACCCTGCCAAAGGCTAAAAAGGTGCTTTTTAATAATGAAAAAGTATTTTTAAAAACAAGATTAGAAGATAAAGAACACATGCTCGAAAAAGAAAGCAAAATACCAAAAAGCAAGGCTCATAGTTTTGAGCTTGAAAGCAAAGACGAGGCTTTGTTTTTAGAGCTTAAAAAGTTAAGATTAAAGCTAGCACAACATGAAAATAAAAAAGCCTTTATGATCTTTAGCGATAAAAGTTTGATTTCTATGTGCAAGCTTAAACCTCAAAATGAGCTTGAGTTTAAAGCAGTCTTTGGAGTAGGCGAAGAAAAATTTAAAAACTATGCGAAAGATTTTTTAAGCCTCATTTCAAAGGTAGGGTATGAGTGAAAATAAAGCCTATCTAAAAGAACAAATCATCACTTATCTAGGCAATAAACGCTCACTTTTACCCTTTTTAGAGCAAGGTTTTGAATTTGCAAAACAAGAGCTGAAAAAAGAAAAGTTAAGCTTTTTGGATATTTTTAGTGGAAGTGGGGTGGTGTCGCGTTTTGCTAAGGCTCATTCAAGTTTTATCATTGCAAATGATTTAGAGCATTACTCAAAAATCATCAATGAATGCTATCTAGCAAATCCTAGCCAAAAAGAGCTTCAAAGCTTGCAAAATTATCATCATGAGTTAAGCCATAATCTAAAGCCTCAAAAAGGCTTTATCAGCGAACTTTATGCCCCAAAAGATGAACTTAAGATCAAGGCTGGTGAAAGAGTATTTTATACCCCAGCAAATGCTTTGTATCTTGACTCAATGAGACAGCTTATCAGCAAAGAAATTCCAAGCTCCTTGCAGCATTTTTTCATCGCTCCTCTCATCTATGAAGCCAGTGTGCATGCAAACACAAGTGGAGTTTTTAAGGGCTTTTATAAGGATAAAATGGGACTTGGTAAATTTGGCGGCACAGGAGAACATGCACTTAAACGCATAAAAGGACAAATGAGCCTTAAAATGCCTATATTTTCAAATTTTTCTTGTCCCTTTGAAGTTAGACAAGAAGATGCTTTAAGCCTTGCTAAAGAACTTGATAGTGTGGATTTAGCGTATTTTGATCCACCTTATAATCAGCACCCTTACGCTTCAAATTATTTTATGCTTAATTTAATCGCTACTTATAAAAAACCAAATGAGATCTCAAAGGTTTCAGGCATACCAAAAGAGTGGAATAGGAGTGATTTTAACAAAGCAAGGCTAGCTAGTGAGGCTTTATTTGAGTTGATCTTGCACACAAAGGCAAAAATTATCTTGCTTTCTTACAATAACGAAGGTTTTATCAAAAAAGAGGAGTTTTTAAAAAAGCTTGCCAAACTTGGAAAATGCCACATTTTAGAGCAAAAATACCCAGCCTTTAGAGCAAGTCGCAATCTCAAAGATAGAGCCTTGCATATTAAAGAGCACCTTTACATCTTAGTGAAAAGCTAAAAAGTAAAACTCGCACGAAAAAACATTGCAAAATTCAAGAAAAAGTTCAAATTGTGATACAATATTTTATAAAAACTCAAAGGAAAAGCTCATGCAAAGCTTGCAAATTCTTTTTACTCTCATAGGCGTAGTTATTGTAGCTTATTTGGTGCTTAAAAATTATAATCCCATTTTCATTTTCTTTTTTTCTGGCATAATCTTTTTAATGTCAGCATATTATTTAAGTGGAGTGCCTATCCCAAGTAGTGTTAAGCACACTGAAGCAACTTTTTTAAGTAACATCATGGATAGTTTTGTCTTTATTAGCGATACCTTTAAGAAAAACTTAGCTGGGGTGGGGCTCATTATCATGTCTGTGGCAGGTTTTGCAGCTCTTATGAAGCACATTAATGCTTCAGCAAAACTTGCTTATCTTGCAAACAAACCCTTAGCTAAGGTAAAAAACAAATACCTTGTTTTAAGTGGCACTTTTGTAGTGGGTATGGCACTTAAGATCGTGATTTCAAGTTATGCTGGCTTGCTTATCTTGCTTCTTGCCTGTATTTATCCGGTGTTGCTTGCTCTTAAAATTCGCCCAATTACTGCTGTGAGTGTGCTTTCTTTAATCGCACTTGATTATGGTCCAAAAGATGGAAATTCCATCAACATGGCAGAGATGGTTGGACAAAAAGACAATGTTATAGGTTTGTTTTTAAATTATCAAATTTATAGCGTGATCGCTTATGTGGTTTTAATCGCTGTGTTGATACCATTTTATTTTTCTTTTATGGATAAAAGAGATAGGATAAAAGGCATTAACAACGAAGAGGTTGAAATTCCAAAGATTGAAAATCCACAATGTCCTACCTACTATATCTTTTTACCTTGGCTTCCTATAGTCTTTCTTTTTGCGGCGTATTTTTTACAAGTTAAGCTTGATGTTATCACTGCAAATTTTATCAGCATTGCTATAGTGTTTATCCTTGAATACGCAAGGCATAGAAACGCTAAAAAACTTGGTGAAGATATGGTAGTGATCATTAAGGCTATGGCTGATATTTTCATCTCGGTTGTAAGCATTATCATCGCTGCTTCTGTGTTTGCTGAGGGTATTAAAGCACTTGGTGGTATAGGGATAGTGGCTAATGCCATTTCTTCTATGGGAGCTTCAGCTGTGATCTTAAGCATAGCACTTTTAAGCTTTATTGTGTATTTTGCTAGTGTGATTATGGGAAGTGGTATTGCTGCGTTTAATGCCTTTGGAAGACTTGCCCCAGATATAGCTGCAAAGCTTCATATAGAGCCTATAGTTTTGGTTTTACCTATAGAAATTGCTTCTTGTTTGGGACGCGCAGCTTCGCCAATTGCTGGTGGGATACTTGTTTTAGCAGGATTTTCAAAGATAAGTCCTATAGCTATAGTTAAAAGAACAACCCCGCTTTTACTTGTGGCTATGCTTGTTAATATCATCGTGGCTTGGAGTTTTACTTGGTAATGTTATAATTAAGGTTTTTTGTTTGTTAAATTTAGGGTATCATTTCAGCACACATTTTAACAAAAGGAGAAAAAATGCCATTACTTGATAGTTTTAAGGTAGATCATACCAAAATGCCAGCTCCAGCGGTGCGTCTAGCAAAAACGATGAAAACACCAAAAGGTGATACTATAAGCGTGTTTGATCTGCGTTTTTGCGTGCCAAATAAGGATATTTTACCAGAAAAAGGCATTCACACTTTAGAGCATTTGTTTGCTGGTTTTATGAGAGATCATTTGAATTCAAATGAGGTTGAGATCATTGACATTTCGCCTATGGGTTGTCGCACTGGTTTTTATATGAGTGTTATTGGCACACCAGATGATGAAAGCGTGAAAAAAGCGTGGCTTGCGAGTATGCAAGATGTTATCCGTGCGACTCAAATTCCAGAAGCAAATGAATTTCAGTGTGGCACTTGCAAGCTTCATTCTATCGATGAAGCAAAGGCTATCGCTCAAAAGGTGCTTGATAGTGGTATTGGTATAATGAATACTCAAGAGCTTTTGCTGAAGGATTTGGATTAAGTTTAAGTTTATATTTATTCAGTGTAGAAAAAGCACAAAAACCAAGCAAAGATACCAAAACAAGGTAAGGACAATAAACCACCCTTACCTTAAAAACTTCTAAAATCACTTTAAATAAGTAAAAAAGAAATCATAAAACTAAAAAACTCTAAGTCTTTAAAACCTATATCTAAGTTCTAAATTCCCACTCATATAAGTTTCATTCTTTTTATCAACCTTACCAGCTACAATATTTTTCGCGATAATCTTTCTTTGTTATTACAAGAAATAATTCACTCTTTGTTTTCTATAGCGTATCGTTTGTTTAACAAATTTTTAAGCTTTTAAAGCTATACTATATAGTTGATAATATCTATTATATAAAGACTTAAATTTAAGGATATAAAGCAATGTTCTTTCAAAAAATAGCTTTAATGCACAGAAAGATAGTTTATAATGTCAATAAAATTTTAAAACCCTTTGGCTTGAGCCTGAGTGATTGGCGTGTGTTTTTGTATCTTAGCCATACAAAAAGCACTGCTTTGGTGCCAATTTGTGAATTTTATGATCTTGACAAGGCTATACTGACAAGATCAGTTTCAAAGCTTCATAAACTAGGTTTTATAGACTTTTTAGAAGCTGAAGATAAAAGAGAAAAGATCATTACTTTAAGTGCTAGTGGTAAGGCGATTTATTATGATATTAATTTTTGCATTAGAGAATATGAGGCAAAAATTCTTGCTGATATAAATGCTAAGGATAAAGAATTTTTTATACAAATCATTGATAAAATCAATCAAAAATTAGAGTATTAAAGGAAAGAAAATGAGCCTAAAAAGAAAATATAAGCTTTTTAACAGGGATTTTATGTGTATATTTTGGATTAATTTTTTTATTTATACTATGTTTTATATGAGCACTATTACTTGTTCTGATTATAGTTTGCTTATCTTAAAAGAAAATGCAAGTATGGCAGGGCTTGTGACTTGTGTTTTTGTTATTGGAGCTTTATTTTCAAGAATTTATTATGGCTCAATAGTTGATAGTATCAATTTTAAAAAAGCCCTACTTATCTTTTTACCTTTGCTCTTTTGTATCAATATCGCCTATTTGTTCGCTCATAGCATTTTAGCCCTTGTGCTCATTCGCTTTGTTTCAGGTGTATTTTTTGGGCTATGTTCTTGTGTTTGCGGTGCAGCTGTAGCAAGACTTATACCAAGCAATAAAAGAGGTGCTGGCATAGGTTATTATGCTTTAAGTGCTATTTTAGCTTCTGCTTTGGGTCCATTTTTGGCTATAAAGCTTGATTCTGCTGGGGCTTTTCTTACAAGTTTTATCCTCTGTCTTGTGTGTATAGTGCTTTGTTTTATCCTTGCTTTGATCTTTCAAGTAAGGGCTAAAAAGTTTGAGTTTAAAGCTGTGCAAGGCTCTAAAATACATATTTATAATTATATAGAAAAAAGTTGCTTAAGCCTTGCTGTGGTGGTGTTTTTAATAGGCTGTGCTTATGGGCTTATATTAGCTTTTATGAGTGTATATTCAAAGACTTTAAATTTAAGCTTTGCAGGCTCATTTTTCTTTGGAATTTATGCCTTTGTGGCTTTATTTTCTCGTCCTATAGCTGGGAAAATTTTTGATAAGCTTGGGGCGGATTTTATTATCGTTCCCTCGCTTTTATTTTTCATCGCTTGTCTTATCATCTTAGCTTATGCGCAAAACTCAGCTATGATTTTTTTATCTGCCGTGCTTTGTGCTTTAGGTTATGGCAATGCTTGTTCAGCTTGTCAATCTTTAGCCATAAAACTTGCCCCAAAGCACAAAATGGGACTGGCTACTTCAACTTATTTTATCGCTCTTGATCTTGGTATAGGCACTAGTCCTTATTTTTTAGGCATTTTAGAACCTTTTGTAGGCTTTTCGCGTCTTTATGAAATCGCTGCAGCTCTTAGCTTTGTGGCTCTTATTGTTTATTTTTACTCATCATGCTTAAAGAAAAAAGCTTTAAAGAAAGGCTAAGAGCTTATAAAAATCATCTTTTTGAAAGAAAATTTTAATCATTTAAAAAATAAGCAAAATTTTTTAATTTTCTCTTGACAAACACTAGGTGTAAGGTTTTATAATTTTAATATTAAAACTTTTTTGAGTTTTATAATTTTATTTTCAAAGGAAAAATCATGGCAAAGAAAATCAGCTCAAAGCTTGGTGCTTTAGGTTTAGGCTTAGCTTTATCAACAAGTGCTTTAAGTGCAGCAGAAAGTCAAAAGCTTACTAAATTTGAGGATATGAAAAGCTTTAAAGGCGATGCAAAAATCTTTAGTGGAGAAGTTAAGGTTACTTCTATGTTTGGCACAAATGAACACCGCAATGTAAGTGGAGGTTTGGTTGAGTTTAGCCCGGGTGCAAGAAGCGCTTGGCATACGCATCCAGCAGGACAAACTTTGATTGTCGTAGAAGGAGAAATTTACACAGGCACAGAAAATGGCATTACGCAAATTGCCAAAAAAGGCGATGTGATAGAATGCCCAGTTGGTGTAAAACACTGGCATGGAGCAGGTGCTACGCAAAAAGGCGTTCATATCGCTTTAACAGGTGTCAAAGATGGACAAAATGTAACTTGGCTTGAAAAATTAAGCGATGAAGAATATGAAAAAGCGATCAAAAACGCTAAATAAAAAGGGCTAAAGATGAAAATGAGGCTTTTGCTTGCTTGCTCTGGCTTTTTAACCTTGCTTATGGCAAATCAAAACTTAGCCTTTCCAAAAGAGTATAAAGAAGGCGTGCTTTATACAAGTGTGATTCGTGGGGGCGTGATCGAGGATATTTATGCACCAAAGGAGGCAATTTTAGCTTTAAAAGAGGGTAAAAACTTGCCTGATCAAACTATCATTACTATGGAAGAATACGCAAATGATGCAGGAGTAAGAGCAGGGCTTAATCGCTATATCATCATGCAAAAGCAAGGTAAAGAGTGGAAATTTCAAGCTTTTAAAGCAGATAAAAGCCTTAATAGTGCTGAAAATACCACAAGGTGTTTAAATTGTCACAAAAGCATAAGCGGGGAAGATATAGTCTTTAGCCTTGAAGCCATGAGAAGCTATAAAGGGGAGTAAATGCAAAAAAGAAGGGCATTTTTTAAGCAAATAAGTGTATTGGCTCTAGCTTTTTCAAGCTTAAGTCTATATGCAGAGCAAAAAACAGCAAAGATAAAGGAGGATATAATGAAGCTTAATCAAAAAGCAAAAGAACTTTTTAATAAATTTTTTAGCTCAACACAGCTTGAACTAGCTAAAAGTGATACCGAGTTTATGGGTAATTTTATAAATTTTAGCCTTTCAGAAGCTTATGTCACAAGCAAGCTTGATGATAAAACCAAATTCAAGCTCATCTTAGCAGCCCTTGTAGCAAATGAGGGTTTAAGCGAGTTTGACACTTATGCAAGAGCAGCCTTAAAAGCTGGTGTAAAAGCTGGAGAGATCAAAGAACTTTTATATCAAGCTACGCCTTATGTGGGTTTTGCAAGGAGTGCAAGTTTTATCAAGCAAAGTGCAAGGCTTTTTAAGGAGCTAAACATAAAACTAGAGGATAACAGAGGCACGACAAATGAAAATAACCGCTTTGAAAAGGGCTTGCAAACTCAAGTGGATATATTTGGAGAAGGTATGAGGCAAATTCCAAAGGATATGCCTAAGGATACGCATTTTATCCGTGCTTTTTTATCGGCAAATTGTTTTGGGGATTATTATACAAGAAAGGGACTTGATTTAAAATTTAGAGAGCTTTTAACCTTTGTGATTTTAGCTGCTCTTGGTGGGGTAGAACCTCAGTTAAAAGGGCATATTAGAGGCAATCTTAACATGGGAAATGATCGCTCTATCTTAATTTCAGCCATAGCTGTCATTATCCCATTCATAGGCTATCCAAAGACTTTAAATGCCTTTAGTGCGATTAATGAAATCACTAAGCCTTAGAAAAACTTAAACAATAAAGCAAAGTTAAGCTTAAAACTTTGCTTTATTTATTTTGAAATTTTCAAAGCTCCTGCACAGCTCTATAAGCTTCATCTATGGCTGAGTGCATATAGGCTGAATGTGCTGCATCTGAGTTTGCTATGCTAATATTGCCAAAAGGTTTTTTAGCTTGTGCTATGATCTTTTCATCATCTTTTTCATCTTCAAAAAGCGAATTATAAGTATAAGTATAGCAGTGCCCCCAGCGGTTAAGCACTATGGCTTGTATGTCTTTTTTGTGATTAAAGCCACTTGCACCAAGCATGGCTTGAAGCTGATCTCTAATGATTTTTTCATGCTCATCAAAACTCATAGCATAGAGTATATTGCGTCCTATTCTTGCTCTATCTCTTGCATCAAGTCCGGCAAGATCAATACCTTGAGAATCAGCTAAAGCTAAAGGTGAGCAAACCATATGCACCACTATAGGCTTTTTAGGGTCCCTTGGATGTTTATAAGAGCCAACATCTACAGGATAATCAAGTTTTACCCTTGCATAAGGCATTTTAGGACAATACAGCTCATGCACCTTAAGCTTCATAAAGCTTTGCCAATTTCTAATCACGACTTTGGTATGCAAAAGTGAGGTTTTAACATTTTTACTTAAAGCCTCTTTTTGAGCCTTTGGTAAGTTTGGTATCATATAAGGTATCATGCTATTATAATTTGCCATGATGACTTTTTTAGCCTCAACCTTGTAAATTTTCTTATCTTTAGCACTGATATAAGAGACAAAGACTTTATCTTTTTGATTTTCAACATTTAAAACCGTGCTTTTAAGCCTTAAACGAACTTTATTGCCCCTTTTATCAAGCTTTGAATAATCAAACACAGAAGCATTCACGCTTATCATATCCTCATCTTGCTTGCTTACACTTGGGATAAGCTTTTTTACCATAAGTCTTGCTACCATAGCATTGCCATCTGGTGCGTGATAGATATAAGGCTCTTCCATTTCAGCCAAAGCCTCGCCCTCTATAGGCTCTAAATTCAAGCCATCAAAGCCGGGTAAAAAGCTATATCTTGCATCATCACAAGAAATGGCATCTATGCCTAAGGCTAAAAAGTCATCAGTCATACCCTCAAAAAAGGCTATAGCTGAAGGCTTGAGCTTGACTTGATTGATTAAGAAGTCTTTATAGCTTGTTTTTGCCATAAAATGTTCTCTTTGCTTTTTATTCATGCCTTTAAGATAGTCTTTTGGCTGGGTAAAAAGGGCGATTAGGGCAAGTTTGTCTTCATTTGAAAGAGGGAATTCGTTGATAAAATCCTTCATATCCTTGCCATTGTTTAATTCTTCAGGTATATCATCACAAATGACTTTTCTTGGATTGCCATTTACAACCTTTGCCTCGCCAAAATGTTCTTTAGCAAAAAATACCCCTCGACTTAAGCCTAAATTTGGATAAAAGCTTACATCAAAGCATTTTGCCAAGCCATCAACGCTGATTTTTAAAGTATCAAGCAAATGAAGCACCTCTTTTGAGTATAAGGCTTTTGGAGACTGAAAGCTTTCACTTCCTCCATAACTGATAAGTGTGCCATCTTTAAGCCTGATTTCATTGCGTCTTGCATGTCCTCCAAAATCATCGTGATTATCTAAGATCAGTATGCTTTTATCTTTGCCAAATTTTTCTTGATAAAAACAAGCCGCACTTAAGCCACTAAGCCCAGCACCAACGATAACTAAATCATAGTTTTGAAAAGGACTAACACTCTTAAAATCAAAGTTTTCTCCATCTCTTAACATATGAGCAAACTCATAAGCTTCATCATTGCTGCCTCTAAGTCCTTGCCAAGCTGGTGGATAATACTTCTCATCTAAGTCAAGTTCTTTTGCATTTAAAAACTGCAAAGGGCTCATGCTTGCTGCTAAAGTCAAAGCCATTCCGTTTAAAAAGTCTCTTCTTAACATTTTTATCCTTTTTTGTATTTCTCAAGATTATAGCTCATTATTAAAACGAGCCTAGTTTAAAAATTCATACTTTTAATATATGTTTTCAAAAAGTAACACAAAAAATTGTATTTTTTCAAATTTAGTCTTGACAAACACTAGGTGTCAGCTTTTATAATATGCCTTATAAAATTTAAAAAGGAGAGTAAATGAAAAGACGCAGTTTTTTGCAAGGTTCTATGATCTTAGGTGTTGGTGCTTTTGTAAGTCCAATTTTAGCCAAAGAGCATAAGGGGACAAATAAGGAGGATAAAATGACACAAGAATTAGCAAATGAAAGCACTCAAGCTTTAAACAATGCTAAGAAAAATCCTTTTGGCTTAGTTTATGAAGGAGCAATAAGCAAAAATGAAGCAAATAAGGTGCAAATTCACCCAGTAAGCTATACCAACAAAGGCTTAAAGCTGGCTGCCAATCTTTACACACCAGCAAATTTTAAGGCAAATAAAAAATACCCAGCCCTAGTTATAGCTCACCCAAATGGAGGGGTAAAAGAACAAGTTGCAGGGCTTTATGCTCAAAAAATGGCTGAAAGAGGCTATATCACTTTAGCTTTTGATTCAGCCTATCAAGGAGCAAGTGAGGGCTTGCCAAGAAATGTTGATATCCCAGCAAATAGAACAGAAGACATAAGAGCTGCTCTTGATTTTTTAGAAAAACAAAGTGGAGTGGATAGAGAAAAGCTTGGCATTATAGGAATTTGTGGAGGTGGAGGCTATACCTTAAAAGCTGCACAAAGTGATAAACGTTTTAAGGCAGTAGCGACTTTAAGTATGTTTGATACAGGTTTAGTAAGAAGAAATGGCTTTTTAGACTCTGAGCTAAACACCATACAAGAGCGTTTAGAAAAAGCAAGTAAAGCAAGGCAGGAAGAGGCTTTAACAGGAAAAGTAAGCTACATAGGCGCAGCTCCTAAAAAGCTAAGTGAGGCTGAGCTAGCAAAAATTAGCACAGATTTGTATAGAGAGGGCATGGTGTATTATGGTGATACACACGCTCATCCAAACTCAACTTTTGCTTATACGACAAGTTCCTTGCTTGATTTGATGAGCTTTAATGTGAGTGATAATATAGAGCTTTTAAATCAACCCTTACTTATGATAGTAGGCGATAAGGCTGATACTGCTTATATGAGTGAAAGAATTTTCAAGCTAGCGACTAAGGCTCAAGATAAAAAGCTCATCAAGCTTAAAAATGCTACTCATATACAAACTTATTATAGGAGTGATTTGGTTGAAGCTGCACTTGAAAGCTTTGATACATTTTTTAAGGAAAAGTTATAATACAAGCTTTTGCGTTTGAAAAACTGATTTGTTTAAAATTATGTTTTGATATATCCTAACAAGCTTATTATAGCTTTTTTATTTTTTTTTAATGATAAAGGAATTTAGCTGCTATTTTCTCGCTTAAGTTCCTTTACCTTATACCAAGTTTATCATTTTACAGCTTTTTAAAAACTTTTAGCTATAATACAAAAAATAAAGCAAAGAAAGAAACAAATGGACTTTTTTTTCGTAGAGTATAGAGATCCTATTGTAGGGCTTATCATACTGACGATTTTAATTTTTGTCGTGGCTGTGGGACATTATTTTTATAGAATTTATGCAAGCAGGGGTGAGGAAAAAGGGCTTGGGGATTTTATCAAGAAATTTGAGATAGAAAACGAACACAAAGCCTTACTGCGAGCATCTAGCCTCAATCTTAACTCTTTGCATTTTTTAGGTAGTGTTTTTAGCAAAAGCGGGGAATTTGAAAAAGCGGTGCAAATTTATCTCATCGCCCTTGAAAAAACGAAAAGCAAAGACGAACAAGAGCTGATTTTTTATGATTTGGCTGAGGTGTATTTTAAGGCTGGTTTTTTGCAAAAAAGTGCTGAGGTATTGCTCAATGCTTTAAAAACTCGCCCACGAAATATCAAGGCTTTAAAACTTTTAAAACTTGTATATCTAAGGCTAAGAAAGTTTGATGAGGTACTTTATACTTTGGATAGTCTTTTTGAATTAGGACTTGAAGTAAGTAAAGAAAGGGCTTTTATCAAGGCATTAAAGCTTCAAAACTTGCCTCAAAATTTAAATCAAAAAATAGATCAAAGAGCCCAGCTTTCTTTACAACTTGATGAGAATAATGATCTTATCAAACGTTTTGTTTTTGAGCAGTATAAAGTAAGCGTGCATGGGGATTTTAAGCTGTTTATTGATCTGCTTTATAAGAGCAAAACACCGATTTTTTTAGAAGATGAGGCGTATTTTGAGCTTTTTTGTGCTTTGGGGCTTTGCAAACCAGAAAAAAAACACAAATTTAAAGATAAAAAACTTCAAATGCTTCAAATTCTAAAGGATAACGATTTTAAAGCCAAACTTAGCTTTTCTTTTGTGTGCTTGTCGTGCAAAACGACTATGCCTTTGTTTTTTTATCATTGTCCGCTTTGTTACGAGTTTGCACAATGTAAAATTTTATATGAAGTTCGTTCAGATGAAGAAGATTGAAATTTATACAGATGGCTCTTGTCTTGAAAATCCGGGCTTTGGCGGCTGGGCGTATATACTTTGCTATAAAAAACATCAAAAAGAAGGCTTTGGGGCAAAAGCTGATACTACAAATAACCAAATGGAGCTTCAAGCGATTATTGAGGCTTTAAAAGCTTTAAAAGAACCATGTGAAATTGCTCTTTTTACGGACTCAAATTTAATGGTAAGAAGCATAAATGAATGGCTTGAAGGCTGGATAAAAAAAGACTTTAAAGGCAAAAAAAATGTTATGCTTTGGAAAGAATACCTTAGCTTAGCCAAAGATCACAAAATCAAAGCCTTTTGGATCAAGGCACACAACGGACATGAGCTTAACGAGCGTTGCGATCACTTAGCCAAAACGGCGGCTTTAACACTAAAAGAAGAGACAAAAAATTGTAACTAAAACTTGTTACAATGTGCGTTGAAAAAGAAAAAGGACAATGGAAGTGCAAATGAAAAATTTACAAGATAAGCTTGGCTATCATTTCAAAGACGAGAAGCTTTTAAAAGCAGCTTTAACGCATAAAAGCTCCAAAAAAACCTATAATAACGAAAGGCTTGAATTCCTAGGTGATGCTGTGCTTGATCTTGTTGTGGGCGAGTTCTTGTTTCATAAATTTAAAGATCAAGCTGAAGGGGATTTATCAAAACTAAGAGCCGCGCTTGTGAATGAAAAATCTTTTATGCAAATTGCTTTAAGTCTTGATCTTGGCTCATATCTTTTTATGTCAGTTGCTGAAGAAAACAATGGTGGAAGAGCTAAACCTTCTATACTTTCAGACGCTTTTGAAGCCATTATCGCAGCGATTTTTTTAGAAGCTGGTTTTTTAAAAGCAAAAGAAGTTGTTTTAGCCCTTTTAGAAAGCATTTATCCAAATATAGACGCAAAAGAGCTTATTAAGGATTATAAAACCAAGCTACAAGAATTTACACAAGGTATGATGGCTCAAACACCAGAATATGAGCTTATCCGTGCCTTTGGACCAGATCATTTAAAGCAGTTTGAAATCGCTTTAAAGCTTGATAACAAAGAAGTCTCAAGAGCCACTTCAAAGAGCAAAAAAGAAGCCCAGCAGCTTGCGGCAAAAATCGCTCTTGAAAAATTAGGAGTTTTATGAATACTTTTGGCACAAGATTAAAAATCACAACTTTTGGAGAATCTCACGGCAAGGCTATAGGTTGCGTGATAGATGGCTTTCCTGCTGGCGTGCGTATAGATGAGGTATTTTTGCAAGGCGAGCTTGATAAAAGAAAGCCCGGAACAAGCAAGTTTAGCACTCAAAGAAAGGAAAGTGATAAGGCTGAAATTTTAAGTGGAGTTTTTGAGGGCTTTAGCACCGGAACGCCCATAGCTGTGGTGATTTTTAATGAAAATCAGCATTCAAAGGATTATGATAACATTAAGGATTTATTTCGCCCTTCTCATGGGGATTTGAGCTATTTTGCTAAATATGGCATAAGAGATTACCGAGGTGGAGGACGTGCAAGCGCAAGAGAAAGTGCTGCAAGAGTAGCCGCAGGAGCTTTTGCACAAATGCTTTTAGCTGAGTTTAATATCAGCGTAAAATCTGGCGTATTTGCTGTAGGTAAAGTGCAAAGCGAGCTTGAAAGTAAGGATTTTGACTTTGAATTTGCAGATAAAAGTGAGGTTTTTGCCCTTGATAAAGCCTTAGAAGCAAGCTTTAAAGAACAGATTGCTCAAGCTTTAAGGGCAAAAGATAGTGTTGGAGCGGCTGTTTTTACGCGTATTAGTGGCGTAAAAGCTGGACTTGGCGAACCACTTTATGATAAACTTGATAGTAAATTCGCTCACGCTTTAATGGGGATAAATGCAGTAAAAGCCGTTGAAATAGGAGCTGGTATAAGATCAAGTCAAAGCTTTGGCTCGCAAAATAACGATCTCATAAAAGATCAGCAATTTTTAAGCAATCACGCAGGTGGTATTTTAGCGGGCATTAGCAGTGGAGCTGATATAGAGCTAAGGACTTATTTTAAGCCTACGCCATCGATCTTTTTAGCGCAAGAAACTATGGATAAATTTGGTAATAATACGATTTGCGAGCTTAAAGGCAGGCACGATCCTTGTGTGGGTGTGCGTGGAAGTGTAGTCTGCTCGGCTATGGCAAGGCTTGTGATCGCTGATACTTTACTCCTTAATGCTAATGCGAGTTTAGCAAGGCTTAAAAAGGCGTATGAATGATCGTTTTAAGCACTACAGCAAGCAAAAAAGAAGCAAAGGCTTTAGGCAAGCTTTTGCTTGAAAAAAGGCTTGTTGCTTGCGTTCAAAGACTTAAAATAAAAAGTATGTATCGCTGGGAAAACACGCTTTGCAAAGCTAAAGAATACCTCCTTATCCTTAAAACAACAAAAGAAAATTTAAACGAGCTTGAAAGCATTGTAAAAGCAAACCATAGCTATGAAGTGCCTCAATTTGTAGCTTTAAAAGCTGATTTTATCAGTAAAGAGTATAAAAAATGGCTTGAGAAAGAGTGCAAAAGCGTTAAAAATAGCAAAAAAATAAAGCTTAAATTTTAGGTTTTTTCGATTATCTAAGCGTCTCCCAAAGAGGCTAAAAATCATATAAAATTCAGTTTTTAAACAAGCTTTAAAAACAGGTATTGCAACCTACGCTCTTATATCAAGTTTTTTATCTTCTTGTAAGTTTTCAAAGAGTATTTTGAGTAAATCTAAATCGTCAAATTTATCTTGCAAGAGCTTTTGAAGCACACTTAAACTTTGATCTTTATAAGTTTGATTTGAACTTTTAGCTTGTATGGGTTTAAATGTCTTTTTTATATCTTGAGTTTCTTTGCTTTGCTTGTTTGAGTTTGTGTCAGTTTGTGTTTGTGCAGGCTTTAAATTTTGAACCTTAGCTTTCATTTCTTCGTTAAGCTCAAGCCATTGCTTTTTAAATTCTTCTATGCTTAAATTTGAGTTCATTAACTCAAGTTCTTTTTTTTGATATTGCGCTAAAAGTTTGCTATCATTAGTATCAAAATCTGAATTTTCTTTAAGAAAATTACGCAAATCCCTTACTTTTTCTTCGCTTATATTTTTATCAAGCCCAGCAAGCTTACCTCTAATGTTTGTTTCACCTACTATAAAATTATTATAGTTGCTTTTAAAATATGCGTGAAAAAGCGCACTTTTATCAAAAAACCCATCTTCATCTTTATATCTTAAAATTGCTTTCATATCCCCAAAACTTATATCATAATCAGGCAAATTATAAAGCTCTTGTCTTTTTTGAAAATCTATGGCATTGTCAAAAAACTCATTATGAATTGCTCCTTTAAAATCAAGGTTATTAAGCTGTTCATGAGTGTATTTTTGTGTCAAGTTTCCCATAAGCCCTTCAAAAGCCTTATACGCCTTTGTAAAACTTTCAGTCCAATCAATGCTTGTATAATCTGCCGTGAGTATCAAATTAACTTCTCTTGCCTCGAATAGCTCAAATTCTTTAGAATGTATCTTAAAGCTTTTTGGTATGCCAGTATTTTCGTTAAAATCACTCGTAAAAAAGCCCTCGCTATCAACACCATAGCCAAGCAGTTTAGATACTGCTTCACTTTTATCCTTAACAAGGTTTAAGTTAGAACTTTTTGCAGTCTTGAAAAGTTCGTCAGCCTTTTGCAAAGAACTTAAATTTTTAGACTTATATACATTTTTTGATACGCCTTCAAAATTTGCATAAGAGCTTGAGTATATAGAATTTATCATTTATAACCTTTATTAATCACAACAAAAATAAATTAAGTGATAAGCTCATTTAACACTAAATCGGTTTAGATTTAAAAAGTTTTAGCTTAGTATTTTTAAAGATAAAAAATAAATTTTTTAATTTATGCTCTTATATCAAGTTTTTTATCTTCTTGTAAGTTTTCAAAGAGTATTTTGAGTAAATTTAAATCATCAAATTTATCTTGCAAAAGCTTTCGAAGCACACTTAAACTTTGATCTTTATAAGTTTGATTTGAACTTTTAGCTTGTATGGGTTTAAATGAAGAAGTATCAGCATGCGTGATATCTTGAGTTGAGATTGGATCTAGGCTTGATGAAATGCTTGTTTCTTTTGATAACTGCTTTGCTTTTTCCCAGTGTTCTTTAAAGTCTAATTCTGCTTGAGCGAAAAAATTCTCTTTTTGTTTATCGCTTATTTCGCCCCAAATTTTTGCATATTCTTGCACACTTGTCAGTGTTTTTAAAAGCGTATCTTGTTCTTTTTCAAGATCAAAAGAGTTTTTATCTAAAGTGCCATAAATCTTTTTTTCAGCAGTTACTGCATTAAGTAGATCTTGTTCTTGCTTGCTTAAAGTCCCATCCCACATTTTTTGCCATATGCTATTTTGAGCCACTTTAACCTCAGGTGCTTGATCCATAATCTCAAAAAGTCTATGTTTTTTCTCCATATCCGACATATTTTTAAAATCATCAATATGCAGTCTTTTTGTGTATGCTTTGCTTGGATCATAAACACTAAAATCATCAGTTTTAGCGCCTTTTTCTTGAATGGGAGTATCATTGTTGAGCAGTTTTTCTGCATTTGAGTGTATATGTGTTTGTCTTGTGTAGCTGATGCTGTAGTTTGCTGTGTTTATCATCGTTGTTCCTTGTTTTGTGTTATTTAAATAATAATATAGTTTTTTTAAAAGTAAAATTGTCTCTTGTCTTTTGCTAAATTCATCTAAAACTAGATCGGCTTAGCTTGAGAAAAAGTTAAGACTATTGTATAGGTTTTTTTAAGAGTTGTTTTAATAAGTGCCACTATGCCAGCTCAAGCTAATCTTTTTAGCGTTTGAGCCAAATTCTAGCTTTTTCTTTTAGCTTTTTGATATCACTTGAAGCATAATAGCTTACTTTTGTTTTTTTGTTTTTTCTTTTGAGTTGGAATTTGCGTTCAAGTTGATCAGCAAGGGCTTGTCCTGAGTGAATCAGCAAGGTATCTTCTCCAAAATACTCTTGCAAGGGTTTTGCAAGTAGTGGAAAATGAGTGCAGCCAAGTATCAAGGCTTTTGGCTTGCTTTGCAAAGAAGAAAAATAGTATTCAAAAGCACTTTCAACGACTTTTCCTTCAAAAATTCCCTCCTCAACCATAGGCACAAAAAGCCCTGTAGCTAGAGCTTTGATATGAGAAAAGCCTAATTTTTCGAGGCGATTTTGATAGCGTTTAGATTTTATCGTCGCTTGAGTAGCGATGATAAGAATTTCATCATTTTTGTTTTGCAAAGTCCTAGATACCGCACTTACACCAGCATCAATAACACCAAAAATAGGCATTTTAGTCCTTGCTCTAAGTTCTTTTAAAGCATACGCACTTACTGTGTTGCAAGCAATGATAAGCATATCGAGGTTAAAAGGCTCAAAAAATTCCAAAGCCTCCAAAGAAAAACGCACTATAGTTTCTTTATCTTTCACCCCGTAAGGCACGCGTGCTGTATCGCCATAATACACCACTTCATCAAAAAACCTCGCTTCAAGCAAAGGCTTTAACACGCTCAAGCCACCAATCCCGCTGTCAAATACACCTATTCTCATTTTTGCCTCATTTTATATATCGTCTTGCACCTAAGTATTTAGGTTTCCAATAACTGCTATTTAACGAACCCTCTCTTGCCCCACCGCGAGGTGAGAGATGGATAAAATTATTATTTTTCACATAAATTCCCACATGCAAGCCATTTGGTCCCCTGCCTGTCCTAAAAAACACCAAATCCCCAGCTCTTAAATTCCTGCGTGAAATTTTTTGTCCGCTTTTCATCTGCAAAGCGGTTGTTCGTGGAATTTGTGTGCGAAAGTGTTGTGAAAGCACGCTTTGAGTAAAGCCAGAGCAATCCGCACCCTTTTTGCTTACCCCGCCCAAACGATACGGCGTTCTTTGCCATTCTTTGCGAATGCTTTCAAGCTTTGAAGGTGTGGCATTAACGCCTCTTTGTGTTTTATATGATGAATAAGAGCTAAAACAAGCTGATATAAAAAAGCTTAAGCTTACAATAAAAACAAATTGTAAAATTTTCATCACTTCCCTTAACAATACGCCCTAAAATTTAAGACTTTGCAAAAAATCTCAAATAAACAAAGCCAAAAATTCCAGAACACAAAGATGCTAAAAGTATGGCAAAATTATCTGCATAATTAAAAATATCGCTTACCTCATACGCGAGCCCATCGATAAACAAACTCATCGTAAAGCCAATGCCCGTAAGTATGCAAACCCCATAAAGCTGTTTAAAAGTTGCTCCTTCTGGGAGTTTGGTAAGTTTAAGCTTGATACTAAAGTAACTAAATGCAAATACACCGACTTGTTTTCCTACAAAAAGCCCTAAAAATATACCCAAACTCACGCCTGAAAAAAAGCTTGAAAAATCAATCTTTGATAAATTCACTCCAGCATTTGCAAAAGCAAATAAAGGCAAGATCACAAAACCCAGCCACGCTTTTAAACCTTCATAAATTTCTTCTAAGAAAGGCTCACCATCTTTGGTGTATAAAGGGATAAAAAATGCCGTAACCAAGCCAGCTAAAGTTGCATGAACGCCGCTTTTTAGCACACTTATCCAAAGGATTAAAGAGCAGATAAAATAAAAAGATTTGCGTGTGATTTTAAGTAAATTTAAAACAAGTAAAGCACAAATAGTAAGCATGGCAATCACAAGAGCAAAAACTGAAAGTTTGCTTGTGTAAAAAATCGCGATGATTAAGATCGCCCCAACATCATCAAAAATAGCTAGGCTTAATAAAAAAATCTTAAGGCTTGCTGGCAAATGCTTACCGCACATCAAAAGTATAGCAAGAGCAAATGCCGTATCAGTAGCCGTTGGTATCGCCCAACCCCTTAAAGCATAAGGATTGTTAAAATTAATCAAGGCAAAGATGAGCGCTGGAACGATGATCCCGCCTATCGCACCAAATAAAGGCAGGGTAATATTTTTTGGATTTTTAAAATCGCCTTGCGTAAATTCCTTTTTTAACTCAAGTCCTATAGAAAAGAAAAAAATTGCGATAAGCCCATCATTAATCCACAGCAAAAAAGGCTTAAAAAGCCCAAATTCTCCAGCCTTAAAACCAACCTCAAGGCTGAGAAAATTCTTATATGCTCCTTGATATGAGCCATTTTCTATCCACAACGCAAGCAAGGTTGCAATGATAAGTAAAACTCCGGCAAAAGCTTCGTTTTTAACAAAATTTTTAAGCGCTTGCAAGTTTGTCCTTTTTCTCAGTCTTAATACATTTAAGATAAATATAAGCAACCAAAGCACTCACAAAGCTTGCAAGCAAGATAGCTAAGCGATCAGCATGTTCAAAGGCATTCACATTTTCAGCATACGCAAGCCCATCGATAAACAAACTCATCGTAAAGCCAATGCCCGCGAGTATGCAAATTCCATAAAATTGAGTATAACCTACATTTTGTGGCAATGTGGCGATTTTAAGCTTGATACTGATAAAGCTAAATAAAAATACGCCGATTTGTTTTCCTGCAAAAAGTCCTAAAAATATACCTAAGCTTACCGGCGATAAAAGGGCTGAAAATTCCATATCACGCAAGTCAATACCAGCATTTGCAAAAGCAAATAAAGGCAAGATAAAAAAGATCACCCAAGGATCAAGATCATGATAAAGATGTTTTAAAAAAGGTTCGCCGTTTTTTCTTTCTATGGGGATAAAAAGTGCCACGATAACACCAGATAAAGTCGCATGAACGCCACTTTCAAGCATGGCTATCCACAAAATTACACCCACGATAAAATAAAAAGGCAATTTACTCACGCGTAAGTAGTTTAATATAAAAAGTGCTAGCACACAAGCCATACACACGAAAATGGCTAAGCTTGAAAGCTCACTTGTATAAAACAAAGCGATGATAACAATCGCACCAAGATCATCAAAAATCGCTAAAGAAAGCAAAAAAAGTTTTAAACTTGCTGGGACTTTGTTACCCAAAAGCATTAAAATTCCTACCGCAAAAGCTATATCAGTAGCCGTTGGTATCGCCCAGCCTTTCATTGCAAATGCGTCATTATAATTAATCGCCCAAAAGATTAAAGCTGGCACAATCATACCGCCTAAAGCACCAAATATAGGCAGTGAAACAGCTTTGATATGTCGTAATTGTCCTCTTAAAATTTCATATTTAAGCTCAAGTCCTATGCAGAGGAAAAAAACAGCGATAAGCCCGTCATTAATCCAATGGAGCAAGGTTTTAGAGATAGTAAAATCATTCACTGAAAAACTCACTTTAACATATAAAAAATCCTCATAAATAGCACTAAATATAGTATTTTGGCACACAAGAGCAAAAAGCGTGCAAGCGATGAGTAAAAATCCCGGAAAAGATTCATTTTTTACAAGTCTTTTGATATTTTTCATTATGGTGTTTGTTCTTTCTTAAAAATATAGAGTTTTTTGTAAAGACAAAATTTCAAGGTATTTTACTTAAAAAAAGTTAAATTTTTGTTTTAAAATGCAATGAAATAAAGAATTTATGTAAAAATGTGTAAGAATTTTATAATAAAAAACTAAGGCTTTGCACTCAAACAAAGCCTTAGTTTTTTTACGCATAAATATCAAGTGCGTTGCTTGAGCTTGTGGTGCTTGAGCTTGCTTCAGTAGTGCTTGCGACGAGCTGAGCTATCATTTCTTCATTGCTTTGCACAGCTTTTTGCAAAGCTGAAGTGCTTGTAGCAACGAGTAAAGAGGCGTTACCATAAGTTGAATCTTGGATCATCTTCTCTCCTTTTCTATAAGTATTTGCAAAGATTATATCGTCAAATTCTAAATAAAACTTAGAGTAAAAGTGCAAAAAATACGCATTTTAGGAATTTTTTTGTATTTTTTATGATACAATGCGTTTGCTTTGATTTAAAATTTAAAGGAGTTTTTATGAAGCTAATTAAACTAAGTCTTGCCGCAGCTTTAGCTGCAGGTTCGTTTTCAGCACTTAATGCGATCTCTTTAGAAGATGCGATTAAGAATGTTGATTTTTCAGGTCAGTTAAGATACCGCTACGATACAGGTAGATGGGACGGCTCTAAAAATAATGATGGCATTAGTGCTCAAGGAAATATCGGTGGGCAACAAAGCCACAAAATAAGAGCAAGGTTGGGTGCTAAAGCTGATATTGGTGATGGTTTTAAGGTATTTGGACAAGTTCAATACGGACCAGATAATAATGGTGGCTATGGAGCTGGTAGCACAACGGCTACAAACAGAACTTTTGATCTTCGCCAAGCGTATTTGCAATATGATCTTGCTGATTATGCAACAAGTTTCACCTGGGGTAAGCAAGAATTTACGTCCATTTGGACTGATGATATTTCTTCAATGTCAGCTAGAGCAACTTACACAGGTATTGAAGGTTTGACTTTAACCGCTTTTGCTGTGGATAGTTTTGAAGAAGATAGTGATAGACCTTTTTACGATATAGATGATTATACTAATGCCACAACAACAGCAAATTCAGTTGGCGATTTTCTCTTTAGACAAAATTTCTATGGTGCAGCTGCTATTGGCTCTTATGATCTAGGTGGTTCTAGCCTTGATACACAACTTTGGTTAGGTTATCTTAACAAAAGAGCGTTTTTCTATGCTCTTGATGTGGTGTATGGTTTAGATATCGATCAAGACTTAAGCTATGCGTTGCAATTAAGCTATTTGGGTAACTCTGTTGATTCTGCTTTAAAAGATAGAATGGTTGCGCAAAAAATGACATCAGCTCCTTCAAGTTTGCCAAATAGTGCCGGTGCAAATGCAGATGAAACACTCATCGCAAACGGAAATTTGATCAACTTAATGGGAACTTTAAAAGGCTATGGCTTTGATGGTTCTTTAGGTGGGGTTTTATATGGTAAAAAAGGTAAATTTACCATCAATAGACTTGATGATAGCTTCCTTGCTGGCGGTAGAGAAATCTTTTATGTAAAAGGTTCAAATATCATGAACAGCTTTGGACAAAACACTTTTGGTTATGTAAAAGCTGGCTATACTCTTCCTTCTGATTTAAGACTTGGCGTGCAATTTGTGTATGGTTCAACTCAAGCTGGAGATAGAAATATAGGCAATGCTGAGTATTACGGCGGTGGCGATAAAATGGAAGCTGTTGTAGAGGCAAGCTATAATTACAGCAAAAACCTCAATTTCTTGCTTTGGTATTCTTATCTTGACTGGAAAAGCGATAAAGGCGTAGAATTAGCTAATAATGGTGGCTATGAAGATGCTAAAAACACCAAAGACACTGTGAGATTCCAAGCAATTTATAAATTCTAAATTTCACACAAAAAGAGGCTTTATGCCTCTTTGTTTTTTTTAGAAATAGTGCTTAAAATATTTTTTATCTTTGACTTTAAAAACTTTTTTCTTTGTTTCAAAACGACTTAATATACTTTATAATCCATACTTTCTTAAAATTTAAAATATAATCTCTCCCCCAACCACCAAAATTTAATGAAACTTTAAGCTTATTTGTATATAATTTCATTTCCTTTTCAATTTTCAAGCCTAAAAACTTGAAACGAAGTCTTAGAA